>QIKG01000312.1 GCA_003232965.1 Oceanospirillales bacterium | reverse complement strand
GCTTCACAGTACCCGAAGGCATGTATTTTGCGATGGGCGATAACCGTGATAACAGTCTCGATAGCCGCGCTTGGGGCTTTGTTCCAGAAGAAAATCTGATGGGGCGGGCAACCTATGTTTGGATGAGTTTTGACTCGCATGCTTGTATTGATGGTTCACGCATAGGTGAAGCAATTCGATAAACACGCTATGATAGATATAGGATATCAAGAGTAACGGGGAAACATTATGGTAAATAGGGTAAATAGCCGAATGCAAATGAAAAATCAGGGTAAATTGCAACATCGTTGCTTTCAAAGACATAGTCACCAATTCAATCATCGATTCAATCAGCAAAAGGGAATCACCCTGATTGGATTTCTGATTGTTTTGTCACTGACCGTATTTGTGGCTTTTATGGGCATGAAAATTGTCCCAGTCTATATTGATCATTATTCCGTCATCCAGGCGATGAAGGGTGTGCAAAAAGAGCCTGGTATTCAGACAGCAACGCCCGGTAAAATTAAAGATTTGTTTTTCCGCAGGTTGTATGTCAGCTATGTTGATGGCGTGGAAGCCAGTCATGTCAAAGTGAGCCGGGCAAACGGCAGAACTTTGACGGTTAAATATAGTGTGCAAAAACAGATGGTCGGTAATGTCGACATTATTATCCATTTTGATGATAGTGTGATTCTAGGGCTGAAATAGCGCCCGTTTTATATGCAGGTTGATGTGTGTTGATAAACCAACTACCCGGGCTGAACTATAGTTTCAAGAAACCCGAACACTTACAACTTGCACTGACGCACCGTAGCTACGGACCGGTTAATAACGAACGCCTTGAATTCCTTGGGGATGCTATTGTCGGTATGGTGGTTGCTGACATTCTCTTCCAGTTGCACCCGAAATTTTCAGAAGGCGCCTTAACCCGCCTTAGGTCTGCAGTTGTTCGTGGTGAAACCCTTGCCGATATCGCCATCAAGTTAGATTTATCGCCACACCTACGGATTGGCAATGATGCTAAAAATTCCGGTGCCCGCCGGCGCCGTTCTATTTTGGGTGATACGCTGGAAGCGGTGTTTGCAGCGGTTTATCTCGATGGTGGCTACTTAGAGGTAGTCCGAGTGATTACTGAGCTTACCGGTCAAACCATCGCTAATTTACCCGATATAGAATCCCTTAAAGACCCTAAGTCCCGTCTGCAAGAATGGCTGCAATCCCGTGGCCGTGAAGTACCTGAATATCAGCTTGTATCGGAGTCTGGCGCCAGTCATGCCAGAGAGTTTACGGTGGAGTGCCGACTGGTAGATGCCGGTGTCAGCTATATCGCAACAGCGAGCTCGCGGCGGAAAGCGCAGCAGGCTGCGGCGGTGCAAATGCTGGACCACTTATCAAAAGTTTAATTTATTTATTGAGATCCTAAAATGTTGCAAGAAAACACCTCTGAAACTGAATACCGCTGTGGCTATATTGCCCTGGTAGGCAAACCAAATGTCGGCAAATCGACTTTGATGAATAAAATCATCGGTGAAAAGGTTTCCATTGTTACCGCAAAGCCGCAAACAACACGCCAGCAGATTATTGGTATCCATACCAGTGATAAAGGCCAGACTATCTATGTCGATACTCCCGGTATACACCATTCGGCTGGCAAGGCACTCAACCGTTACATGAACCGAGTGGCAAGAGCTGCATTGCGAGATATCGATGTGGTTGCATTTTTGGTTGAAGCAGGGCGTTGGTCACCAACGGATGAACATGCACTAAAAGCGGTGCTCAAAGCTGAACGACCGACGGTGCTGGTAGTGAATAAAATTGACCTGATGCCGGATAAAAGTAAACTACTGCCGTTTGTTGAAAATATCAGCAAAGACCAGCCCTTTGACAAAATCTATATGATTTCTGCGCTCAAGGGCAAGGGTGTAGATTCCTTCCAGCAGGATATGGAGGACAGACTACCTTTTTCACGGCCGTTTTATGACGCTGACCAAATCACCAATCGCAGTCAGCGGTTTTTGGCCGCCGAGCTTATTCGCGAGCAATTGACCCTGCGGCTGCACCAAGAGCTGCCCTACGCAATAACGGTCTCCATTGATGCGTTTGAATACAGTCCTGAAATCACCAAAATATCGGCGACCATCTGGGTGGAGCGCGACAGCCAGAAACAAATCGTAATCGGTAAAAAAGGTGCGGTATTAAAACAGGTTGGAACCGGTGCGCGACTGGGAATGCAAACCTTATTCGAGCAAAAAATATTTCTCAAATTATGGGTGAAAGTTTCCCGTGGTTGGTCTGATGACGAGGCTGCACTGAATAGATTCGGCTTTGATTAGTATTAATCTATATCTTTAAATAAATCTTGTAATGCTATGTTTTATATTGAAATATTATTCTAATTAAATGCGGATTAGTGAGACGCCAGGGTTTATTCTGCACAGCCGAGCCTTTCGTGAGTCGAGTAGCATCATCGATGTTTACAGTCGGGATTATGGACGCATTGGTCTGGTTGCCCGAGGTGCCAGATCCGCAAAGTCCCGCTGGCGTGGGGTAATACAACCCTTTCGCCAGCTTGATTTCAGCTGGTCTAAACGCAGTTCATTAGGCACATTGACGGGTCTGGATATTGATATCGGCTGGCCTGAATTGAGCGGCAAAACTCTCTATTGCGGGCTTTATATTAATGAGCTTTTAATTCGCCTGAGTCGCAGTGAAGACCCTGATGAGAGCCTGTATCAAGCCTACGGGCGCGCAATTCATGAGTTATCAGCGTTAACAGATCCACGGCTTGCCCTCAGGCGCTTTGAAAAACAATTATTGGAATCATTAGGGTTTGCCTTGCCATTACTGAGCGAAGCGGCTGGCGGTAAATACGAGGGTAGTGCAGTTGATGCCGCCAGTTTCTATACCTTTGATCCGCATTCCGGACCATCACGCTGCCATAGAACTACCGGCAGGGAAGTGTTCTCCGGAGAAATGTTACTGGCGCTCGCAGCCAATGATTATGCCAATCCCAAGTGCTTAGCGCAAATGCGTCGATTGCTGCAAACGGCGTTAAAGTTTCAACTCGGTGGACGCGAGCTTGCCAGCCAAAAAATGTTACGAAAACTACTTTAATTCATTCAAGAATATTATCAGGTAAATATTGAAATGCAAAAAGATTCAGAAAAAACAACAGCTTCAGCTAAGTTTCCAAAGAAACTGCTAGGCGTAAATATCGACCATGTAGCTACTCTACGCCAAGCGCGTGGTACAACATATCCGGATATTGTCGAGGCGGCTAGAGTGGCGGAACTTGCGGGCGCTGATGCGATAACAGTGCACCTACGCGAAGACCGACGGCATATCCAGGATGCGGATATTTATGCCTTAAGTAAAAGCTTACAAACAAGAATGAACCTCGAACTCGCAGTTACCCCGGAAATGATTGCTATTGCGGAGGGGGTAGCCCCGGCAGATGTTTGTCTAGTACCGGAAAAACGTGAGGAATTGACCACCGAAGGCGGGCTGGATGTTTGTGCCCGCTTAAACGAAGTGGCAGCAGCAGTCACCCGCTTGAGTGCTGCCGGAAGTCGGGTTTCTTTATTCATCGACCCGGATGAACTGCAACTGCAAGCTGCGGCCGATATTGGTGCACCGGTAGTGGAATTACACACCGGCACTTATGCAGAGTGCAGTGGTGATGCCCAACTTCAGCAATTAAAGCGCATACAGCATGCTACTCGTTTCGGCCGAAATTTGGGTTTGCAAATCAACGCCGGCCACGGCCTGCATTACCAGAATGTACAGGCTATTGTTGCGATTGATGAAATTATTGAACTTAATATCGGACATGCCATTGTCGCTCGTGCAATATTTGTAGGCTTGGAGCAGGCGATTATTGAAATGAAGCGCCTAGTGCTTGCTTAAAGCGGCTCAGGTTACCTCAAGTAGTTCGTTATAAACCATAGCCGCACCCTGAATAAAGCGTGCATAACCGGAGGCGATTCCGTGGCGATCCCGGTCGCGCAGTGCCGAATGAAACTGCCGAGAAATTTCTGCTAATCTCGGCGCACCACAGTATCCGGCAGAAGCGATGAGTTTATGAATGTGTTCGGCAACTTCATCATATTTACCAGCCATCATTAGCGGGTCCAGTTGTTCTGGCATACCGGCTAGTTCACGAACAAATATTCCCCGTAGCGTTTTTACCAGGTCCGAACTACCATGTGCAGCACTGAGTGCTTGTTCATCATCCAAGCCTTTGTAATAACCAGTCCCGGTAGCCATACGGTCCCAGATGCTGGGGTCCATACTGGTCAGCAAGTTATTAATGGCCGCCACTAAATTACGGCCACTAACCGGTTTGCTCAGCCAGTCATCAAAGCCACTGGCGAGTAAGCGTTCGCGTTCTTCTTCACGGGCATCTGCGGTCAGTGCAATAGCCTGCGGACGGTAGCTGTTTTTGCTACCCCATTCATGAATTTTATGCAGTGCCTCAAGACCGTTTATTTCCGGCATATGAATATCCATGAGAATGATATCGGGTTGGAATTCATTGGCGAGTAGAATCGCTTCGGCACCATTTTCAGCCTCGATAATCTTCGGGCCGTGGCTGTGCAGGGCGTGCACTACAAAGCGCCGATTGATTTCATTATCATCGGCAATCAGAATGCTAATATTTTCCAGTCTATTTTTATCCAT
>QIKG01000245.1 GCA_003232965.1 Oceanospirillales bacterium | reverse complement strand
ACGGTTTGGTTGGTGTTGCCGGTATGCTTATGGGTGGGAACTTCCTCGACTACTCAGTGCTTTTAAGCAATCCGGTCAGTGGTCAGCAAATCGGAATCCTGATTATTGAAGCAGGTGTGGGGCTGGCGGTTTGCGGGGCGCTGTTGTCTATTTTTCACGCCTTTGCCTCCCGAAGAAGTGTCGACTAATGGAGTTATTAGGGCTGTACAATTATTGGGCTTATGTGGCTATTTTGATGATCGGTTTTTATGCGGTGATTGCCAAGAGCAATCTAATTAAAAAGCTGATTGGCTTGTCGATTTTTCAATCGGCTGTATTTTTGCTTTATATCACTATGGATAAAGTTGATGGTGGCACCGCACCAATTATCCAAGCAGGGGTCAGCGACCAAATATACTCTAACCCACTACCACAGGTATTAATTCTTACCGCCATTGTAGTTGGGATTTCAACCATGGCGCTAGGACTTGCAATTGTGGTTCGTATTAAAGAAAGCTACGGCACAATTGAAGAAGACCAGATTCACTTGTTGGACCAAAGAAAATGAGTATTCATCAGCACCTTCCGGCGCTACAAGTTGTAGTGCCAATGCTTATAGCGCCGCTGGTTATACTGATGCGCGGCCGCGGCCTAGCATGGGCAATGGCCACTGCAACCAGCGTGATGGCATTCATTATTGCCGTATCTCTGACCAATGCAGTTGTTGAGGCTGGTTCGGTGAGTTACGCGATGGGCTCGTGGCAGGCACCTTATGGTATCGAGCTACGGGTAACTGCATTTAGCGCATTATTGCTTTTAATCGTAACTGCAGCTTCTACAATTACCTTATTGTTCGGTAAACAAAGTATTGATTCTCAGATCGAGCAGCACCGCCAGCCCATGTTTTATGCGGCCTGGCTGTTAGCGCTAGCCGGCCTGGTAGGCATCGTAGTTGCTGGTGATGCTTTCAACATATTCGTATTTATGGAAGTGTCTTCCCTAGCAAGCTATATTTTGATTGCGGCTGGCCCCAATCGCCAAGCAATGCCATCAGTATTTAAGTATCTAGTTATGGGTACCATCGGTGCGACCTTCTACCTGATAGGGGTCGGGCTTATTTACATGATGACAGGCACCTTGAATCTGGCCGATATGGAAGTTCGCCTGCAGGAAGTTCATGACTTAAAACCTATTGTTGTTGCCGCAGGCTTTATAACGGTAGGCTTGGCCTTAAAGGCAGCTGTTTTCCCGTTGCATGTATGGTTGCCCAACAGTTATACCTATGCACCGCATATGGTGACCGCATTTTTTGCAGCTTGTGCGACAAAAGTATCGCTATTTGTACTGCTACGCTTTGAATTTCTGGTGTTTCAACCAAATCTGGTCGACTATGCAGGGCAGTTTACGGCCTTTCTGATACCGCTTGCCGTCATCGGAATACTTTTTGCCTCCGGTGTCGCCCTGTTTGAAACTCACTTAAAACGACTGCTGGCTTATTCTTCTGTGGCGCAAGTGGGTTACATATTATTAGGTGCAAGTATGGCCACTGCCGCCGGTTTGACGGCCGGAATAATGCATATGTTTAATCATGCATTAGCAAAAGGCGCCTTGTTTTTAGCCATTGCTTGCTTGGCTACACAAGTTTCAAATTTACGCTTGAACAAGCTTGGCGGGATAGCGCGCAAGATGCCGTGGACTATGGCTGCGTTCGTAGTAGGCGGCTTGAGCCTGGTTGGAATCCCCGGTACCGCTGGGTTTATTAGTAAATGGTTGCTTATTTCAGCTGTGCTTGAAAAAGGCACGCTGGGCATCTTCCTTGTAGTTGCAGTACTGGCAAGCTCTTTAATGGCGGTTGTTTATTTTTGGCGAATAGTGGAGGTGGCTTATTTTGGTGATGCGCCTGCTGATGGCCTAACGGATGGTCTAACTGAAGGGTTGACTGAGCAGCCAGTGTTACAGGAGGCACCCAAGTGGATGCTTTTCGGTACCTGGTTTGTGGCCCTAGCCAATATTTATTACGGCCTAAACCCATCGCTGCCTTTGTTGTTGTCTAGCCAGGCTGCCAGCAATCTATTGGGGCAGTTGCCATGAGTGGTGATTGGCAAATTCTTGCGGCTTTATTGGTGCCGCTCATCGGCGCTATCGGTGTTGCCTTAGTTGGGAGTAAAAGACCCAACCTGAGGGAAACGGTTACTTTTATAACAGCAGCGGTTTTGCTGGTGGTTGTTTGGACATTGCTGCCAGGCTTACTCGCCGGTGAAAGACCAGAAATTACTGTCACCGAAATTCTGCCGGGCCTCAGCCTGAAATTCCAGATCGAACCCTTAGGCATGATGTTTGCTGCTTTGGCATCGCTGTTGTGGATTGTGAATTCGATTTATTCTGTCGGTTATATGCGCGGCAATAAAGAGCAGCATCAGACCCGTTTTTATGTCTTATTTGCAGTCGCATTATCCGCTGTTATGGGCATTGCTTTTGCTGGTAACTTGCTGACATTATTTATTTTTTACGAAATCCTTACGCTATCCACCTATCCATTGGTGGCGCATAAAGGTGATGCTAAAACAGTTGCTTCGGCGCGCATTTATTTAGGTATTTTGCTGGCCACATCTATCGGCTTGTTTTTACCTGCAATCATCTGGACCTACATGGTAACAGGTACGCTGGACTTTGTTCCCGGCGGTATTCTTGCAGGGCATTTAAGCGGGCCTGCAGTCGGTTTGTTATTGGTGCTATTTGTGTTTGGAATCGGCAAGGCGGCCTTAATGCCGGTGCACCGCTGGTTACCGGCAGCGATGGTCGCGCCGACCCCGGTAAGTGCCTTGCTGCATGCTGTGGCAGTGGTTAAAGCGGGCGTGTTTACCATTACCAAAGTTATTATCTACATCTTTGGTGTGGATCTGTTGGCTGTTGAACCCAGTACCGACTGGTTGCTGTATGCGGCAATCTTTACCGTGATTACTGCCAGTATAATTGCGCTACGCCAGACCAACTTGAAGCGCTTGTTGGCCTATTCAACAATTGCGCAGTTGTCATACATCGTTATGGCGGCAGCTATTCTTACACCGATGGCTGAAACCGGCGCCTCTTTGCATATTGTCGCGCATGCCTTCGGTAAAATCACTTTGTTTTTTGCCGCGGGCAGTATTTATGTGGCCTCGAAAAAAACCGAGATTGGTCAGCTTGCGGGTATTGGTAAGCGAATGCCCTGGACTATGGCAGCCTTTACCATTGGCGCATTGAGTATGATCGGGGTTCCACCAACCGCTGGTTTTGTTTCTAAGTGGTATATTCTCGGCGGCGCTTTCCAGGCGGATAGCTATATCGTCATAATTACACTGGTGCTGAGTACTGCACTGAACGCGGCCTATTTTTTACCAATTCTTTATAAGGCATGGTTCTGTGATGAAGACACCGCGCTAACCAATGATCATGGTAATAATCATGGCGAGTCACCCACGGCAATGGTGGTCGCCTTAACCATAACCGCTGCCTTAACCTTGTTGTTTATGGTGCTTAACCAACCGGTGCTGGATTTGGAATCTCAACTGGTGGGGAAAATATAATGAAGGTAAAACCAGATTCCGACCACTGGCTGGTTCGCAGCTCTACTATTCGCAAACTTTGGATTGGCGGTATTGCCATACTTGCACTCACCGTGATTGCCCAGCTGTTTGTTCCGATAAAAGGCTATTTTGTTGTAGATGGTTGGTTTGCTTTTGCCGCCATCTTTGGTTTCGGCTGCTGTGTGTTGATGGTTGTGGTGGCGAAAATAATGGGCAAAATCCTCAAGCGCGAAGAGCATTACTACGATGATTGATGTGTTTTTACCTCCCGCTTTTATTCTGATTTTCGGCGCTCTGCTAATAGGCTTGCTGCGGGGACATTTACGCACAGCGGTTATATTTTTAACGCCCATAATTGCATTGTGGGCTGTATGGCAGATACCTGATGGTGTGGCTACCACCATGCAGTTTTTTGGCTACACGATAGAGCCTGTGGAAGGCAGTCCGGTACGACGATTGTTTGCCACTATATTTTTGGTTATGGCCTTTGTAGGTAGCCTATACGCCTACCGACACGCACGCACAGTTGAAATGGTGGCGGCGTTCGTCTACGCAGCGGGTGCTGTTGGAGTCGCTTTTGCCGGTGACCTGATCACATTATTTGTGTTCTGGGAGTTGATGGCAATTTTCTCTACCGTCATTGTTTGGTGTGGTGGAACTGAAGCTGCCCGCAAGGCTGGTATTCGCTATGCCATATTGCACTTTATTGGTGGGGTGATTCTGAAAATTGGCATTGTCGGGGTAGTGGTACAAACTGGCTCAGTTGATGTACAGCCCATGCTTGCCACCAGCTTTGCTACTTGGATGATTTTAATCGGCCTGCTGATTAATGCCGCAGCACCACCGTTTTCAGCCTGGTTGTCGGATGCATACCCTGAGGCAACGCCTACAGGTGCAGTTTTTCTGTCGGCATTCACCACCAAAACAGCGGTATTAGCATTAATATTACTCTACCCAGGTGAACCCGTATTAATCGGGGTTGGTCTGTTTATGGTGTTTTACGGCATTATTTATGCCTTGCTTGAAAACAATGCCCGCCGAATTCTTTCTTACTCCATTGTAAATCAGGTTGGCTTTATGGTGGTTGCTATTGGTATCGGTAGCGAGCTGGCACTCAATGGTGC
>QIKG01000267.1 GCA_003232965.1 Oceanospirillales bacterium | reverse complement strand
GAGATTGTGCAAGGCTTTGCAGTTGCTGTAAAATCTGGGCTTAGCAAAGCGGATTTTGACGCAACCATAGGGATTCACCCTACAGCAGCTGAAGAGTTGGTGACCCTGAGGGAGCCCGTTCAAAGTAGGGTGGGCATTTATGCCCACGCGCAGAGGTGATTTGAGCTTAACCCGTGGGCATAAATGCCCACCCTACCGTTTGCCAACGCAGCTATTGGGGATTATAGGCTCAAGAAGTTCACTCACGAGGAGCAGATGTTCCTTAAATGAGTAATACTATTTTAGAGCACTTTACATATTTTAAAGAGAAGGGAATTACAGGTATTCATATGATATTTTTGAACAATAAAACAGGCGTTACAAAAAAACTTAGCGGCTTTGGCATTTTAGTTTTGCTACTCGCAGGGCTTTCAGTCGAAGCTATGGCCAAAAGCAATCAGGGTTACTTGATCGAGGGTTCCTATATTGTCGAACTGAATGAACCACCGTTGGTGTACTTCGATGGCAGTGAAAAACTGCAATCTGCGAGCCTAAAAGGTAAGCACTTGAGCGCAACAAGTCCGCGAGCCACCGGCGCAAAACGCCTGGTCGTGTCGACTGTGGCAGCGCGCGAGTATATTAACTTCCTGGATCAACGCTTTGATGAATTACAAAACCGTATAGAAGCTGAAACCGGGCAACGAATTATCGCAATACATCGTTATCACAACCTAATGAATGGTTTTTCGGCAAATATGGATGCCGCAACTGCTGCTAAGATTGAAAAATTGCCGGGTGTTAAATCAGTCACACAGGACAGTCTCCAGCAGTTACACACTTATGCAGGACCTGAGTGGATTGGTGCAAGGTCAATCTGGGACGGTGAGGACAACCTCCCATCAACCAGAGGTGAAGGCGTTATTATTGGGGTAATTGACACCGGCATTAACACTTCGCACCCATCATTTGCTGCAACCGGCGATGACGGTTATACCCATACCAATCCGAGAGCTGGATATCTCGGCAATTGTGATGATGTTGATATTGACTGTAATGATAAGTTAATTGGCGTCTGGGATTTTACCTCCACCGATACCAAGGGTGAAGATGTCGATGGCCACGGTAGTCACACTGCAAGTACTGCAGCGGGTAATGTGCTTAATAACCTGACCTTTACTTTCGGCGGAATTGATTTAACCTATAATATTTCCGGTGTTGCGCCACATGCAAACATCATTGCTTATAAAGCTTGCATCATAGATGATCCGGCCACTCCCGAGGAAGATGAAGCTGGTTGCCCAGGCGCTGCAACCAGTGCCGCACTGAATCAGGCGGTGACTGATGGAGTTGATGTAATTAATTACTCCCTTGGCTCTGATTCACAGTCGAACCCTTGGACAAGCCAAGGTGCACAGTTATTTCTAGCACTTCGGGAAGCCGGTATATTTGCGGCATCATCTGCAGGCAATGCTGGCCCCAACGAATCCACACAGGGCTCCCCGGCAAATGCGCCATGGGTATTATCGGTAGCCAATGCCAGCCATGATGGAGTTCAGGGAACAGTGCTAAGGAATATGTCAGGTGGTGATACTACTGCACCGAATGCAATCGTAGGCGAAGCATTAACTGAAGGGTTGTCGCTCTCTGATATTGTCTATGCTGGCGATTTCGGCAACGCTTTATGCGGTGAAGGCACAGCACAGTTGGCCAGTACTTGTGCTGCCAATAACGGCAGTAGTATGCCTTCAGGCTGGGATAGTGATACTTTTACCGGGAAAATTGTAGTTTGCGATCGCGGACAATATGGCCGAATCGAGAAAGGTAAGAATGTTTTTCTGGCGGGTGCAGCAGGTTACATCCTGATCAATACAGATGCTCAGGGTGAATCTACCAGTGCCAACGAACATTGTCTGCCAGCAGGCCATATTGGTGCGAAAAAAGGCAATGACTTACGCGACTGGTTGACTTCTGGGTCAGGGCATAGGGCCTCAATTAGTCCTGCTCAACTCCGCTCAATACCGAATAAAGCCGATGTTCTGGCTGCTTCAAGCAGTCGGGGGCCGGTGCATATACCAGCAAATGTACTCAAACCTAATTTAATGTCACCCGGAAGAAATATTCTGGCTGCTGTTGACGGCGGTGCCAACAGCTTCGGCTTTCTTACCGGCACATCAATGGCATCACCACATGTTGCCGGTGCCGGCGCGTTGTTGCTGGCGGCAAATCCATCATGGACGCCAGATCATATTGCATCCGCCTTGGAATTAACCTCAACTATGGAAAGAGCCCGCAACCATACCGGTGAAGATGCCAACTTTAATCAGGTAGGTTCAGGTAGACCACAGCTGGGCCTAGCCGCAACTCCGGGCTTATATTTACCGGTCACTGGCCAGCAATTTAGGGCTGCTAATCCGGCTCTAGGTGGTTCGGTGAAAGACCTGAACCTGGTAGGCATGGTCGATGGGGAGTGCAAAACTAATTGTAGCTTTACCCGCAGGGTTACCGATGCAATGGGCGGTGGTAGCTGGGATGTTTCAATAGAAGGAGATGCTGCGATTACAGTATCTCCCGCACAATTTACTCTCACCAATGCGGGCTCGCGAAACCTTTCTATTAGTGTAGGTATCGATCCTAGCGGTATTGGACAATGGGCATTCGGAACAGTGGTGTTAACCAACACCAATGGCAGTGCGCCGGAGGCACGCTTACGGGTCGCGGTATATGGTGACCCCGGTGATGTGCCAGCTGAGATCGAACTCAGCGCAACGACTGCAAGTGGTTCGCAGATGGTCGATCTTTCCGGCTTAGTTGAAATCACTGATGGCAGCTACGAGGCTGCAGGTTTGGTCAAGCCAGACATTCTGGTTACTACTATTAGTCAAGACCCCACCCCGCGCGATGCCTTCGATAATAGTGCCGGTAATACTTTCAGCTTATTAACGGTGTCTGCAAATACGCTGTTACTTCGTGCTACCACCGGCGATACCACGGCAGGGGATATGGATCTATATGTAGGTCGTGATAACAATGGCAATGGTCGCCCGGATGAATCGGAATTGGTTTGTTCAAGCCTGTCTAGCGGTTCCGATGAGTTTTGTGAGCTGCTTCGACCGGCTGCAGGACAATGGTGGGTAATGATGCAAGCCTTCACCAACACCCCAGCAGTGCCAGCTAGTTTGACCACTGCGGTGATTAATAGCGGCAATGACGCCACTGTTGTCGCTACCGGGCAGGGGCTGGTTGCAGAAAATGCCAGTCACCAAATGCGAGTTAGCTGGCAAAATGTACAGGCCCTAGCGGGTGAAGAGTTCTGGGGCGCAATTTCCCTGGGTACAGATAGTCAGTTCAAAGGCAATATGGGGGTTATTCCGCTTACCTTTACACGCACGGCCGAACAAGATGTATTGAGCAATATAATTCTGGGTAATAATACCCCGGCATCCTTTGTGCTTCCTGCGGGCGCGGTTCATGAGCGCCTGGTGTTTGATGTACCTCCCGGCGGCGGCAATGTGGACTTTAGGCTGGAGGCGGCTAATTCAGCAGATAATGCTGATCTCAAGTTCAGAGTATTCAGGCTTCGTTATGCCGATGCATTTGATGATGCCCCGTTTGTTACCCCCAGACCTGCTGCAGCTAGTGGGAAAGGTCAGGCCGATGGTTCAGGTGATACGGGAGTCGAGGTCAGTGTTAGTGGAGCAGCTTTAACTGCAGGCCGTTATTACATGACAGCAGAGAACACAGGTACCAGTTCAATTGCTGTAACAGCCAGCGCAAGTTATACCGGTGCGGGTCCGCGGATAAAACCACAGGCCGGTTTGTGGGGTGATGGTGCATACGGAGCTACTGGCAGTCAGGGCTTTGAATACAATGAAGTTGGGTCTGTATGGTACGGTATTTGGTATACCTATAATGAAGACGGTACACCCACATGGTATTCCTTCAATACCGGTAATTTGAATGCCAATGACAGTGCCTATACCACTGATATCATTGAATTCACTAATAATCCGCTGGCGGACCCAGTGACACAGCAGTTTACTACAATTGGTAAAGTGACTATTACCGCAATTTCAGAGACTGATATCAAGTTCAGTTATTTGTTAAACGGCGAATACGGTAGTAGCCCGGGTGTTGCGATTAGTCCTAATACTTGTAGCGATATATCGGGTAACCCTGCGCCTGTAACCGGGACCTGGGCGCCGAATATCACTATCGACGGTGCTGTCGGTGGCTCCTCGGTTGAATATGGCAGTGTCAATCAGGCAGCGATCCACTATTTGTATGACCACACGGGTGAACCGCGCTGGATACTTGGCTCTGGCGCGCCATCACTGACTTCACTCGATGCTCTTGATTTCCGAGGGTACTGCCCAACCTGTGATTTTGTAACGCCTACGGCAGTAACAGTTGGTACCATTGGTCAAGAGTTTAGTGCAGATAATACCGGCACACAATTTTTGGACTTCACCATGGGCGCACCGATTAACTCGGTGTTTAACCGTTCAAATAATATCTTCCGCTTGAGTGATGCTATCGACTGTAAATAAACGTAATGTAAGCCATAAAAAGCCTTCACTGTTATCAGTGGGGGCTTTTTGCTTATACCCACACGCATGCTGCACATGTTCTTGATTCCACAGCAAAACGAAAAATAACCGCCGAACCTATGGGTGCGACTCATATTTTTCATTTCACTGTGAAACCAATGACATACACATCATATCGCGCCTCTATCTGCGGATTAGGGTTATATTAAAAGATATGCTCTAATGCCAAGCGGTGAAATACCCGCACAAATGATAGACCTAACCATGAAACGCGCAGACTTCCATTTTGATTTGCCAGCTGAGCTGATAGCCCAGCACCCATTGCCAGAGCGCAGCGAATCTAGATTGCTGGTTTTACCGCGCACTGATTTCCAGACTGCACAGCAAACCGAAATAAAAGATCAGGTGTTTAGAGATTTACCTGATTTCTTGCGCCCGGGGGATTTGCTGGTATTTAACGATACCCGGGTGATACCCGCTCGTTTATTCGGGCATAAGGAAAGTGGTGGCAAGCTGGAGATACTGGTTGAACGCCTCGTTAATGACAAAGAAATGTTGGCACATGTACGCGCCAGTAAATCACCGAAACCCGGTTGCCGAATAATTCTCAGTCCTGAGCATCAGCTAATAATGACAGCGCGTGAGGATGATCTTTTCCGTTTGCGAATTGAAGGTTCTGGGCGGCTAATGGATATGCTTGAAACCCTAGGACATATGCCACTGCCAGCGTATATCGAAAGGGCTGATGAAGCACTTGATCAAGACCGCTACCAGACCGTTTATGCCGAACGCGCAGGTGCAGTAGCAGCGCCTACCGCCGGCTTGCACTTTGATCAGCCGCTGTTGGATAAAATTGCTGCCATGGGGGTAAATTCGACGGCGGTGACATTACATATAGGTGCAGGTACATTCCAGCCGGTGCGTGCAGAGCATCTTAAAGATCATAAAATGCATTCCGAATGGCTGGAGGTAAGTGAACAAACTGTTGCTGCAGTTGCTGCAACCCGACAGCGGGGTGGGCGGGTGATAGCGGTAGGGACTACTTCGGTGCGCTCATTGGAAACAGCAGCTGCTGATGGTGAACTTAAAGCCTATTCCGGTGAAAGCCAGCTATTTATTTACCCCGGTTATCAATTCAAGGCGATAGATGCAATGATAACCAACTTTCACTTATCGGAATCTACTTTGTTAATGCTGGTATCTGCCTTTGCTGGCAGTGATAATATACGCTCGGCTTACCAACATGCGATCAAACAAGGCTATCGCTTTTTCAGCTATGGTGATGCCATGTTGCTGATCTGATGAGCAATTGAGTTATTGGTAATGAACGGAATGAATTTATAAAGGTGTCTTATGACAACTGATTTGGAAAAAATCAAACAACGCGAGTGGTTCTATAGTTTTCAGCTACCTGATGGGTCCAGCTCAAAAAGCTATGGTAACGGCGAGTTGGATGCTATTCACGACACCCGCAGTCAAATGCTGGATGCTGTTCTCGCTGAACATTATCCGGATGGTGTGACGGCTAAAACGGCGGTGGATTTGGCCTGTCATCAGGGGTATTTTTCTGTGCACCTGGCAAATGCTGGGGTGGAATCGGTGCTAGCGGTCGATGCCCGTACAGAACATATTGAAGACACGCAATTAATTTCCCGAGTTATGGGGCACAGTAATATCAAGCCGCTACAGTCGGATGTGCATTTATTGGACACTGAGGCGCTAGGTACTCACGATATCGTGCTCTGTCTGGGGCTTATTTATCATCTGGAAAACCCAATCGGGGCACTGCGTAAAGCACGAGCCTTGTGCAAAGATGTTTGTATTATTGAAACTCAGGTGGTTCCCGGCATGAACGGCAATGTGGACTGGGGTAGCTACCGCTTTGTGAAGCCCTTGCATGGCGTGTTTGGGATTATTGACGAAACTTGGGAAACCCACGGCCCCGAGGCCAGTATTACTGGTATTTGCTTGGCCCCAAGTACGGAAGGCTTGCTTTGGATATTACGCCATATTGGTTTTTCGCGAGTTGAATTACTGACCCCGCCCGATGGTGCTTATGAGCAGCTCAAGTTCGGCAAACGGGTGATGGTCGCGGCCTATGTCTAATCCAGGCTCTACGGTATTCGCCCTGTGAGCTGCATGCAATTTGAACTGCTTGCCACCGATGGCCCTATGCGCAGAGGGCGCTTAACATTCCCCCGTGGGAGTATTGAAACCCCGTGTTTTATGCCGGTGGGAACCTATGGCACAGTCAAAGCCATGACCCCGGAGGAACTGCAGGAACTGGGCGCAGAGATTATTCTCGGCAATACTTTTCACTTGATGCTGCGCCCCGGAACTGAAGTTATTGCCGCACATGGTGGCTTGCACGATTTTACTCACTGGCAGGGTCCGATTCTTACCGATTCCGGCGGCTTTCAGGTTTGGTCACTGGCGGAGCGGCGTAAAATTACGGAACAGGGCGTCGAGTTTGCCTCACCAGTTGATGGTTCACGGGTGTTTTTAGGGCCTGAAGAATCGATGGCGGTGCAAAAGGCGCTGGATTCCGACATTGTGATGATTTTTGATGAATGCACACCATATCCTGCAACGGTAGAACAAGCAGATGAATCCATGCAGCGATCCCTGCGTTGGGCGGCTCGTTCAAAAGCGGCACATCAGGGCAATGATGCAGCCTTGTTTGGGATTGTTCAGGGCGGAATGCATGCGCAGTTACGCCAGCGCTCCGCTACTGAACTCACGACCATTGGTTTTGACGGATATGCGATTGGCGGTCTGTCGGTTGGCGAACCACAGGCTGAACGGGAACAGGTGCTCGAAACTACCGT
>QIKG01000169.1 GCA_003232965.1 Oceanospirillales bacterium | reverse complement strand
GTCAAGCCTGCAGTTGAGCGGATCTTCAAAACCAAGTGGTAATGGTTATGCATAACCGCATAAGCACAAACATCAATGCTGAAGATATCGGCTAAATAACTAACCCTATCAACGATCCACCCTCGTCGGTGCTCATACGAGCGGTTGCTGGCTGAATCACGGCCACAGAGAAAGGCTCTGCGAACACAGCGGCTAATGATGTGGTAGTAAGGCGTATCTGAGAAGGAAATAAGTTGTTTTCTGGGCAAAGTCATGGTGTTCTCCAAATAAATGCCTAGTTTGGGCTTTCTGGTTGGAGAATAGAATTGGGGCTTTGCTGAAATTACTGTAGGAGAGTTCTGATTATGTGGCTGCCCTTGATTGGTTGCTTGATTGGTTCTCAGACTCAATGAACAATTTTCGATGATTGAGGCACTCAAGGAGAGCTACCCGGTAACAATACTTTGTGAAGCCTTTGGCACCCATCGTAGTAGCTACAGGTATTGGGTCAAACGATCTAAAGCCATCAATCCAGGGCGCTTGCAAGAGCGCACCATGGTGAAGTCTATATTTGTCGAGAGCGAGGGTTTTGCAGGGGCTAGGACGATCGCAACTATCGCAACCTCGCGAGGGACAAAGTTGAGTCGGTATCGCGCTAGGGGCTTGATGAAGCAATGTAATTTGCAAAGCTGTCAGCAACCAAAACATGTATATAAAAAGGCTTCACAGGAGCATGTGAATATTCCCAATCATCTTGATAGAAAGTTTGATATTGATGCGCCAGACCAGGTTTGGTGTGGTGATGTTACATATATCTGGGCTGGTAAACGCTGGGCATATTTAGCTGTAGTGCTGGATCTTTTTGGTCGCAAGCCCATCGGCTGGGCTCTCTCATATTCACCCAATAGTCAATTAACCGCAGATGCTTTATCAATGGCTTTTGAGTCACGAGGTCGACCTCATGATGTTATGTTTCATTCAGACCAAGGATGTCATTACACTAGCAGGAAATTCCGTCAATATTTGTGGCGCTATCAAATAAAACAAAGCATGAGTCGCCGTGGAAACTGCTGGGATAATGCCCCAATGGAACGCTTTTTCAGAAGCCTGAAATCAGAATGGGTACCACAAGTCGGTTATCGATTTTTTGCTGAAGCAAAAACAGCGATCGTGGACTATATTATTGGTTATTACAGTCAAGTTAGGCCACATCAATATAATGATGGCAAAACGCCAAATGCTGCAGAAGCAAACTATTGGAATGACTACTATTCCGTGGCCAAAATAACTTGACCACTACACTGAAGGTTCCGCTGTTGGTGGATGCGGGTTTTGGGGACAATTGGGAGGTTGCTCATTGAGTTTGAGCAGGAAAAGTAACTGAATTATTCTGCGAATTTTCTCTGTAAGTACAAAGGAGGGCTTGCAGAATATGTGGTTTGTCTTGCAAATCAAAGGTATTCCTTGCAGTATTGGTCTGGTGAATGTGCTTATACAGCGAATATGCTGGATATGCTGGGTTGGCTGTATAAATTAAAGTTATGCACAAAATATAAGGTATATATGCAAATTGATTTTAACAAATTGAACCGAGTGACTATGCTGCGTGGTGGGGTGCAGTAATAGCAACGCTCGCATTGGTTTGGAATATCATTCTGGCTCTGAAAAATGGGGCAAGAGTTTATGTGACAGCGGCTCCAAACTTGATGGCTTTTCCTCCGGACCCCGGTGAAGAAGGTAAAACATATATTCATGTAAGTGCTATAAATCGAGGGAATTCAGCAACAACAGTTACCCATTTTCTAGGTTATAGTTCAAATAATTTATGGGATCTTATTAGAAGCAAGAAACAGCATTTTATTGTACATGGAGCCTCCGGAAGTTCGCCTATTCCTCATAAAATACACCCTGGAGATGAGTGGCGAGGTGTTGCCGATCAAGATATCATGAAGGAACATTTCACCGGAAAATACTTATACCTCGGCATAGTTCACAACCAAAGGAAGAAACCAATATTCAGGCGGGTTAAATACAGTGCCTAAATAGTTACCATAGTTACAGGACATAGTAGTTACAGGACAGGCGCCCACTAGAACCATTACCGTTTTTACCACGGGTGAAAGTTGTTGATTGCGGCAGGAGTGTGACTATCCTCACTTGGTTGGCTTGGCTGCTATAACCAAATTAATTCAGCCCACCAGGCTAAGTTTATTCAACTATTATTAGATATTAGGTTGATATTTATCCTACAGTGCGACTATAATTTATATAAGTGGATTGGGAGTGCCCGGTCGGCGTTATAGCCTTGGTGAGCTTCATCGAGGCTTTTCGCTTTTTTGCGCTGGGTATATTCTCATGCCCCGCCCCTCATAATTTTTGCCAACTTGCTTTCGACCCCCAACACAGTAAAATTTTTTCTTCAAAACAGCGAAGGCACGATTTTTTTGCATCGGCTTTAAGAAATCCAGACCAATGGGTCGCGCTACCAAATCTGCTAACTGTAAACCTGATGACATCACCTTTTTATCTGAAAATATAACCTCAAAAGGCAAAGGCAAGCCCAGTTTATTTTTGCCATCACAAATACGTCGGAACTCCAATTCCAACTCGCTATCTTCTTTTTTCCCTCGGCACTCCACCACAACATGGGTCCTTCTGTTTTGCTGGTCTTTTTCTTGCAAAAACCCATATAAAGACTCAATACAAAACCCCAACGCTAAATGATAAGGATTTGTTTTTATTTCACCTCGTTTTGCAAGCTCCCGTTTATCAATAGTACAACTGATTAAAATAAAATTACTACATTCTATAATATTCGTTAACTGGTTAAGAAATTGATCTTTCTCTTCTCGGTTACGAAAAATAGTAAAGGCACCCTCTTCTTTGCGTATTTCATGTGCATGTAGTACCACCTGATCATGCCCAAAATAATTAAACTTGAACTTTTCTAATGCAGGAACAATTACTTCACTATAGTGTCGTTTATGAAAAACACAAAAGGCCAATACAAATATGGGGTATTGGTCATCAATGCTTTTTAAGCTGTGGTCGCCGCTTTCATCAACATATACGATGTACTTACTAAAGTGCGTCTCTTGATCGTCGGGTGCTTGATCATGGGATTGCGCCTGTGTCACATTATCCGTATCCATTTCAAATAAAGGGAGCTGCTTATCTGTCATTTACTTTTCCTTGTACATACACCACCATTCATGGTTCTTTGATTTAAATAATAAGTGAAATTTTCTGAGATAAATGGCCAGCTGATATAGCCTGCTAATATTCTCGTCAAAGGAAAATACACTGCTGGATGGAAGAAACTATATAACATCCAAGTTATTTACACTATTTTCAGAACAGGCACCAGTATTTTAAGTTTGGCAGCAACAAAGAGCCGACTTCGCTGATGTTATTCCCTCCAACATAGTTTAATCCAAAAACCGAACCTGAGCCAATAGCAGTTTTGTCCAATATAAAGTCACAGAAAGTCACAGAAAGTCACAGGAGAAGGGTAGTTAAAGGGCAGGCACATCAATAGTCACACCGGAAGGCCTGCTTACTCTACACAGCTTTATGGCATTTACCCCCGATACTCCAGTTCTAGCGCCAACTTCTACATTTTATATTCATGTGTTTTATGCATGAATAAAAACAGCCCCCAAAACAGGAAAATAACACCATCAGTTATAAATAATATCTTCAACCACACAGCGGATACCCCACCAAGGGCTAAATATACTGCCATTAGCGCAAAAAGCTGAAAAATAATGATTGAAATGAGAGCTATTTTCCAGGCCCGTTTTTTAAACACAAAGCTTGCTTTATATTCGATCGGCTGCTCAAACCATTGCTCGCGGACTATTTCAAAAACTGAGGACAAAGCGGAAATAGTTTCATTTGATGCCTGATGGCTCTTTTCTGCCCGCTGAATAGTCCTCAGGCTTAAACCGGAAACCTCCGCCAGGTGCTGCTGTGACCATCCTCGGTTTTTTCTTTGGTGTTTAATCTTGTTTCTTTTTAAATTCAATTCATTTTCCATCTGCTGGCTCCTTTGCCTGTGTTTACAGGTCAATTAGAGCATAGAATTTCACTTTCAGTAATGACATAATGGCAGCATGACTATGCCACTTTTGTGGCAAGCGGGTAACAAGCATCAACTCAGAGGCTGAGTAAAGCATACTAAAGCTGTGTAAAGCAAGCAAGAACAAGGGGCGGTACCTAAAAGGTATCGCCCCCGGTTGGTTTTGGCTAAAATGCTTCACTGGATACCGAGTTCCACCGGAAATTAACGGTGATTAATTTAACGAGACAACAGTGATTATGCCTTTATCAATACCTGAAAAAATAGCCGGGAAGTAAATAGCCGAAATAGCCGGGACAGTCGCCTGTAAGAATAGCCGGTGAATAGCCGAGACAGTCGCCTGTTAGAAAACCACAAAAGCACCAATCAAGAAAATTCGGTATGAATTTATCATTCTGGCTTTTGTGAATGGTTGTTCTCGAGAGGCTTTTCTGTATTCAGCGTTAAACCGTCAAGAATCCATCAATTCCCCAAAAGCCACACAGCCAAAAACCTCAACCCTTGGGTTGCTAAGATTCAAATCGAACTTGAGCTTATTCCAGTACCGGGCTAAGAATATGCCCAACACCCCATTTCTTACCCACGCTTTCGCAGAATTTCTTGAGTTGGCTAACCGTGCCAATGGCAGTAACGCCTTTACTGGAAAACTTCTGTATTTC
>QIKG01000230.1 GCA_003232965.1 Oceanospirillales bacterium | reverse complement strand
AAAAACACCAGAAGAAATCGTAGTATTTTTTACCCACTCAACCGGCCATGATAATTGTCGTCAAACCGGACAAAGTAATTGACGCGAGACAAGTCCATCAATAAGCGCGACCAGGCTGAATAATAGAAAGACTGGCATTGCCAGGCCGCTATATAGATAATAATGTAAAAAATAGAATAACAGAAAAGGATGCGCTACAAGCCTACTCTGCAATATTTCAACTGGATGCAGACACCCGGTATGATATTTTCAAAAAATCTGCTGAATACTCAACAAAACGCGAATGGAATTGTGATTCTATGAAAAAGTTAATGGGCACTCACAGCAGGCAATAGCAATTAAGGGCTCTGACACGTATGGCACTTACTTAAGCCTGAAATTTTGATTCGACCATAGCATTCCAATATACCGGTGCAGACTTGTTATTACCCGAAAAAATAAATAAAAGAAAGACTCAATAACCGCCAAGTCGCCAAGGACGCCAGGTTTTTAATTGTTAATGAACTCTTGGCGTCCTTGGCGCCTTGGCGGTTCAATAAGGTTTATTCCATCATGAAATGGACTCGATCATCCCCACTCTGCCGTACGGAATGACAGTAGTATTATGCTTAAGTAAGTGCCATTCGGCTCTGACACCTTTAGTGCAACTCCCCAACCTGGGCTCGAACCGGTTTTTATGGAGTGCCTAGGCAAGCGCTTCCAGTCCGTGCACATCGACCAGATTCAGTAATTTTAACGAAGGACCATTCGGTTTCTTCTGACCCTGTTCCCATTTCTGCACAGTTGAAGGACTCAGGTTTAAAAAGGCCGCGAACACCGCCTGGCTGGCTTTATAACGTGTACGCAGTCGTTTGATCTGCGTGGGTGTGTAGTGCTTCACTGGCGGCAGACACAGCGCGTCGAACTCGCGCATGGTCATGGCATCCATCGTACCTGCCTCGTGCAGACCCTCCGCTGTTTCATGCATCGCTTGTAAAAGTTTGTCAGTCATCTTCATTTACCTCGATCAGTTCACCGGCGTTGATCGCTTTGATCAACGCCGGGTTGGTATACCCCAGCAACTCAGTTGCCAACAGCTTCAGCGCCTTGAGTTCCTTGCCGCTGATATTCGCGCGTTCGTTCTTTGCAAAGCCATAAACGAAGAACGCCTTATTGCCTTGCTGGTAAACTAGCAGCGTGCGAGCACCGCCTCGTTTGCCGCGCCCCGGTAATGCCACCCGTTTCTTGACCACATGCCCACCCAGCTCGGCATCAATCAGTCCTTCCTTGACCGCCCATTTATGGAACCATTTATTTTTAAAAACTCGCATTCAGCTATCCTGATGGTTTAACTATGTATAGCACTAAGTGCTATAGATTATCGACCACTTTTTCACTACTTTAGTTGCTGTTTTGTCTTTAGGGCGGTGGGCTGTGCTTGGCGAAGCAGCGCTGTTACTGCGTGCAGCACCCGGGGGAACGTTGTGGGGCAGCCTGTTTTTGCGAAGGGGCCGCATCACAGGCGAGGTACGAGCGTGCGACCACTCTTCTTTAAAATAATCAATTTGATATCAAAAACATGCTTCTAAACAGAAATATTGGCGCATTTTTGGTCTTTTATCAAGGGTTTTCAGGTGGTTAGTTTGGTCCGACCCGACGAATGCCCGACGAATTAATTAAGGTGACACAGTAGAAGGCTGCAAAGGTAGCGAGCATATAGCGACGCATGTTGATCGTAGCAGTCGATTTTTAATTGCCTGTAAACTATCTGATAAAACAGCTTCTACAATGGCTAACAATACGATAAATATTTTCCATAAAATACCAAAAATATTTAGGAAAACACTGACGCTAGATAATGGTAAAGAGTTTGCAGAATTTAAAAAAATAGAAAATAAAACTGGTCTTGATATTTATTTCTCTGATCCATACTCTCCCTGGCAAAGAGGCACAAATGAAAATACAAATGGATTGCTGCGGCAATACTGCCCGAAAGGCTGTGATTTACGTTTAATCGATGATAAACAACTTGCTTTAATTGTTAAGAAATTAAATAATCGGCCTCGAAAGTGCCTCAATTATCTGACGCCTCACGAAATCTTTTTTGGATCATTAAGTGGTGCACTTGCAACTTGAATTCGCCCCCTTTAGTGTATGACCCCTTTAGTGTATTTGTCACCACCGCAGCAACCGGAACAGCGCCCGTCAAGGCGCTACGTGCCATGCCTGGCGCACCAATAAAAAACCCGCCGAAGCGGGTTTAGCAAGTGTTATGCAGATTTCCTTTTCTTTCTGGCAAACCCCAGCCCAGCAAGGCCGATGCCGAATAGTGCAAAGGTAGCAGGTTCGGGAACGCTCTGGGGAGGCGTTGGAACGCTCTGGGGTGGCGTTGACAAGCCCATGAACTGACCGGAACTTGAGTATGCATTTACTCCCGGTGCAAAAGTCTGACCAAACGTGGCTGTGTTGCTAAAATCAGAAACGTAATCTGTTACCCCTGTTACCGCACTGCCTGCTGAACCTGTACTCACAATTACGTTGGTGTAGACAAACAAGTCTAGAAGTACATTATTTGAGGGCAACAAAACACTGGCTAATATATTCTCATCAATGCTCAGAGAGAACGTATCATCTGAAGGATAATCGTCGACAGGTATAGAGATTATGTCAGAAAAGGACACGTTGGCCAGTGGTGCTGGTGCCGGGGTGCAATTCAGTGTGTCCTGCCCCCAGCACGAATCCCCTGCTATGCCAAGAACATTAGTATAATTTGCGACACCGGCCTGAAAAACCACAATGCCCAGGTTATAAAATACTTGTGGTCTTGGGCCACCAGGCGCACTGGATCCCAGACCGCCGGATATCTCTCCGATCAGATCGAAGCCCATATTCCAGGTTGTGCCTCCACCGCCTTGAATAGTGAGTCTTTCACTAAAGCCGCCATAGGTTTGCAGACCAGGTTGCGCCCCATTTCCCTCGGCATACATTTTGACCGTACCCGTTGCAAGATCCACCGTCGACCAAGATTCACCAACCACATTCTGAGACTGCGTGGCATTAGTCGGGCCATTGACCTGCAGGCCATCTTGTGCAACACCAGAACCAACGCGCAAGAGGGGCCTGACAGTATAGTTTGCATCTACGGGAACAGCAAAAGCTGATCCGGACATTACTGCGCTCATTAAGAGGCCGATAGCCAGGATCAGCAATAATTTGGATTTATTTACCAGCATCACAAACTCCTTGTTGTTTAGAATAATGTAAGATCCAAGCAAATATTATGCCGATAACAATAAGATATTGATCTATTTGATATATTTGTTTTCTAAAATGCAGTCTTAAACTGGAAATGGTTATTTTTGTAAAAAAAACCGACACACTCAAGTTCGATTTTCAAACCAGTTTCGTGATTACACTGTAACGAAGCCCCTCTGGGGTATGGCCATTCCAGTTGATATTTAATGTTGCTTTAACAAAAAACAGCCAATATGACTAAATAACCCTACTTTTTTGTGTAAAGTTTTCTGACACCCTTCCTACATGGCCCTCGAATGGCCGGAGTGGGTCAAAAGCGGCCTACACTGTCTAGACCCGAATGTCCGCAATGAGAAATGAGTGAGCTACACAGTATATTGGTCGGCCTGACCGCATGAAATTCCTGGTAGTGGTTACTCGCCAGAATCTCTCCATCGGGATAGATTTGCTTTTTCCTGTTCCCTCACATCTACAACTACCTATGCACATTGCATCCTGAATTGCCCTGACTCAAACCGGTTGACCAGTGTGCGTAAAAAACCAAGTGGTGATTTCTCTATTCGACCAACGGCCAGATTACCAGCCCATTCATCGATCACCTTTTGCGCAAAGGTTGCCCTTAGTTTACAAAAAATAATTAGATTATTGCAGACAAACCTATTTAGCCGGCGCTCACTGGTGGGGCTAATACTACCGACAAATGAAGATCGGCCACCTGACAAGCAATTACGATTATCGTTGGTGCGAAATTAAGTGGGACAGCAGTGGCTCTGACTCCTTTAGTGCTGCTAAGCGGCCGCATCACAGGCGAGGTACGAGCGTGCGGCCACTCTTCTTTAAAGTAATCAATTTGATATTAAAAACATGCTTCTAAGCAGAAATATTGGCGCATTTTTGGTCTTTTATCATGAGGCTAAAGAGGTCTGAACCTCCCCCAGTTTAACGGATACTTTTAATCAGAGATGTGAGTAAATTGTCCTTGTTAATTTTCTTGTTATTTGTTTTTTGCATTGAACCTTAGCTCTGCTTCTTTATATGTCATTTCCATTAAACTTGGTGGCCAACCTTCATGCATTTCACCTTGCGGGTAATATAATAACCAGAATCGCTTATCTTTTGGATCTTGATATAGTTTTTCCCATCCGGACATATCAACTCTAATTAATTTAAGAATGTCTGAAATTAACCATTCAATTCTTTTGCATGCTTCATTAGACAAGATCTGATCGTCAGTAACTACCCACTTACCTTCAATCAATGTTTCATTTTCAGATATTACATTCATTATTTTTTACACATAACGAGGCTGTAGAAAAACCCGAAAAAAGCAAAAAACGGGGTCAGAACAAAAAGCAAAAAACGGGGTCAGAACACAGATATTACTAATATACTATTACAAATTCATCTATAATTTATCACTAGTGTCCCGTTAACTTCATAAATAGGAGGCCTGATTCATCCATAATTGGTACAATATGTTTGTCGATAACTTATTGAAACAA
>QIKG01000194.1 GCA_003232965.1 Oceanospirillales bacterium | reverse complement strand
GCGCTTATATTAAGCGTATAGCTCTGTTCTTCGTTGTAAACCTGATCACCAGGATTGCTTAGCAACAGTGGAGTATCTGTTTCTGCTTTTGCAGGTGATGCAATAACCAACAGAGCAAAGCTCACAAGTAGGAATCTTTGTTTAGCAGCAGATACAAATGAGGCGGCCGGACTATTATTAATTAGTCGCTGTTCACTGCATACACACTTCGAAATAAATCTTTTCATTAGTCGCCTAAACATATTGGCGTAAAAACCAGTATATTCGCCTCTACATGTATGTAATTTACTAGCCATTTATTCAAACCCATGGGCGAATATTACATCGCCTTCGCCACCATTTGCCATACGCAACAAGGCTCTTCCAGTGATAGTTCTGCGGGTACGATTAGCGGCCTGCACACCCGGCTGCTCTCTGCTCCAGGTGCGGTCAGGCTTATCCCATACCTCTAGAATAATTTCGATACTATCAGCATTGGCTTCAGTTACTGTGGTCGAGAATGGAATGCTAACCATATCTGGCGAGCCAGTTATATTAGGGGTAATATCAACATTATTGACGCTAACACTAAAGCGACTAAAATCGAGCGGCGAGTCATCCCATAGGCCCACTATTAAACGAGTTACACCAGCGCTTCCAGCAACTGGGGTAAGGGTCATCACCGGGCGCATCATGTCGTCATGCACATTGAGTTTGGGCGCACCGATATCCAGCCAGCGGGTAATTAGGCGTTTTTCTGCCTCAGGCATATCCACCAGATAAGCTAAGTGTTCACCTACTTTGGGCCAGATTTCCGGGTTCTCGCGCCCCTGGCTGTCTACTAACACACCACTGCCCTCAGGCGGCAGGCCGGTAACCGGATCACGACCGTCCAGGCGTTCGCCATATAAGGCCCACGCCAACATACTGGAGCGGGCGCTGGTCACCGAAACCCAACGAGAGGGTGTGCAGCACTGAAAGCGCCGAGTAATACGGTCAGTTCCAGTGGCATCAATGTCGGTAAGACCGTCGCCAGACTTGGTACCGGAATCAATGGTTACGCCATCTTCTCGTGTATACCGGTTTCTGGTGAGCAAGTCATAGGTTCGCCCATCACCATCTAAACGCAGACCGGTGAGCTGTTGGGCATCTTCACCTTCGGCATGGCAAGAGGCGCAGCGATTTTGCACGATAGCGGCAATATTATTGTCCCAATCCACGGCAAAGGAGCGCCGGGCAGTTGCGCCTGCCTCATTAGGATAAGTCTCCTGGGCGGTCGCTACGGTAGGATGGCCATTCGCTTCGCCTACAAATAACTGGGCACTACTGGTTGTAAAATCACCAAACTCGTTGCTATTAGCCTTGGCTCGAGAGTCTAAAGTATCCATCCCTACGCGGGTATGTACATGACAACCAGAGCAGAATTGCTGTTCACCACGGGCAACCGAACGAGACGCGGTTTCAATATCCAGCGCCATTCCGCGTTTATCAATGGTTTGCATCAGGAAAGGGGTATCAGCAGGGACTCGCACAATAAAACTGGTATCTGGATTGCCTTGAGCGTCGAGTGGTTCTACACCGTTACCCGCTGGCTTACGGATCGGGTACTCGCCCAGAATGCGTAAATCATGGCGCTGAAAGCCAGACCATTTTTCTGCCCTAACATAGGTTGGAATATCTCTGGGAATAACGGGGATTGGTAATAATACCCGGATGCCAAATATTTCATCATTATCAAAAATAGCCAGCTCAGCGCCGCTAACCGCCAGATTCATATAGGTGCGACCTGACATGGCGCCGCCGCCGTCGCGCATATTCCAGGGTGTGCCGTTTAGTGAGAGCGTCTCTCTGTCATACATAGAGGCTGCGCCCGTAAGGCCATAAGGTGCACCTGCGGGTAAGCGCGAATCCTGCTCGCCATCGTTACGAGTGGGCGCGCGAGTATTATTCGGATCAGGCCGTGGAATACCGTAAATATCCTGATAGCTCACCACTGCCCGTGGCATGATCTCATGGTATTCGGGGAAATCCACCACTATCCGCGCATCATCGGCAATATGGCCGATCTGGCGGGTGCTATTTGGCTCTAGTGGCAGCAGCCAGATACCAGCATCCTTGCCGATAACTTCCATCACAGCATTCAACGTAGTATCACGAAACACATTATCACCTATGGTGGAAGAACCACCAATGCTGTAAGTAGTTAGCAGGTCATTGTCAGGTGCAGCTGAGGGATGGGTAAAACGACCGCTCATGGTTACCAGACCACTCACCGGATGGGTGTAGAAATCAGAAGGGTCACCATATCGACGCATTTGTGTGTCCCCCGCGCCCGCCTGCGGGGTTAACCGAAATTGCTCGGGACGGGCGAATGGTAACAAATCGTTGCCTGTTCTCCAGGTAGTCGGCGGTTCCGGTAACACATCCCCTGCCACACCAACAGAAATTCTACGATGGACAAAATCCGGCCCGGGCGGATCTACCGGAAAACGCTCCAGCGCCCCCAAGCCAGTTTGTTGCCAGTTGTAGTATAACGTAGCCACAATATCGCCGTCTGATAGCTGGGTAAAATAATGGTATGACCACTTGGTAGCATCATTTTTCCCGGCAAAAATAAACGGCGCAGAACCATCCGGGTTAACCTCAAACAGAGAAAAATTGTTATTGGAAAGCCGCTGTAGCATTCGATCAAAATTGGTGTAGACAATGCGCCCATCCATCAGGCTCATGGGGTGCAATTGATTGGCCATTGCCCGGTGGCTCAGGACTTCCATGTTTTGACCATCGCGATCCATAACAAATAACTGAAACAGTCCGAAACCCTGTTCTCTATTGCTGGTAAAACCAATGCGACCATCAGGCATAAAAAACCCGCCCGTATCCATCACCGGAACCTTCGACTGCCACTCCGTGGCTTTGCCCGGATGGGCGCGACCGGCAAACATCTTACTGTCAGGCGATACCTGGGTTTCTGTGTTGGTTTGCAGGTCATAGATGAAAATCAGCGCGGGGTCGGCATAAGGCTTGAAATTAGCATGCAGAGAGTTCGCAAACCTATTACCACCAATATTACCGCTCGGATCAAGATTCATAAAGGTCTGCCGACCTGCTGAGTCCATTCCCCTGATACCCAGGTCAGTAAGAAATGTCCGGGTATCGATAAACTTGGTGTAAATCACATAGCGTCCATCAAAGGAAACATTTGGATCTACCACTGAGCAGACTGGGTTAGCGGTATCGTCTTCATCGCAGTCCACCAATACCTGCTCGGCATTGCGGTCACCCGGGGTGGCGCTGGAGTCATGTAAAACCAGGTCGCAGCCCGGCTGGTGATAAATATTGTTAGCCGCCGACAACCACAAGTCGTTGACCCCGTTCCAGTTCAGCAAGTCTCTGGTACCATTGCGGGAGACCGGTTCCTTGCCTCGGGGGCAGCGCACATAGACCACATCGTAGCTAATATCCGCAAACTGGGCCTCACGACCATTTTGAGAGTTTGTTCTATATACTGAATCATTCTCTGGAGCTGCAAACAGTTCAACTGAGAACGCTAACAGTATAAATATTAAAGCTTTAGAGCGAAATTTCACAATTTTGGAGTTATTCAAATTCATCAGCAAAAACCAGGTCATTTGTAGCGCCAGAGCCAGCAGTAATACGAATATTGTCAAAATATGCAGAGTCGTTAAATGACCCCAGGCCCAGCTTTCCAGAGGCAAAAGCACTATCAATAGCTTGCAAGATGACGGCCCCATTAAACCGGACTTCAATGGTATCTGCTACCCGACTAACTTCTGCAGTATGGTAGTTGCCGTCAAAAAACCAACTCTCCTCTGTAGTGTTTGCTATATCTTCTCGTACGCCACCTACAACTTTAGACAACTTGGCATTATTGAAAGCACTATTGAACAGCATATAGTAATAATTATTTTCATCCTGGTATCCAAATACCAATGCATAATCGGCATTGCTATTACTTGGGGATTCATTGGTTTTCACATCGACCTTCAAGCTAAAGTCGGTATAGCTATCTGGAGCTAATATATATTCACCCAAGCGAAGCCCAGGTAAAGGCGAATAACTTGTGGTATTCAGAAACAAGACATTATTGCCACTGTCAGAAAATATCGACCATCTGCTCTGAGTTAATGGAACCCAACCAAATGGCAATGAACCATTATCAAAATTGATAGTAGGTTCAAACATGATGGATATATTGCTATCAGGCAAGATTGCGTTAGCATTTGAAGATGCATCTAATATATCGTTTATCGTTACAGTATACAGAAGCCCAGGCTCCAGACTGTCGATTTGCAAGCTAACCGTTCTATTGTCAGCGTGTAATGTGGCGCTTGAAACTTGTACCCCTTGGTCAATTTGATAGTTTGCTATAGCTTCAGCACTTACTTGGGTTACCGTCTCGCTAAACAGAATATCTACTTGGTTAGGGCTTTGTACAACAGCCCCGCTAAGGGTCGGTGCGATAGTATCCAGTAGCACAGTTAGCGCTGCCGGATCACTAATAGCAACAGCTAAATTATTACTAACCTCGCAGTGATAATCTGCCTCATCATCAGCCGATACCGAGTCGATGGTATAGCTGGGATTGGTTTCTCCAGGAAGAATATCGTTATTACGGAACCCCGATTGCCTGTACGGCAAAAGTGGCACTACCGCCTTCCAGTACCGATATAGATTCTGGTTGAGACAAAATACTTGCCGGTATTGGCTCTAAGGTTAATTCAAAAAGGTTGGCATGGGTGAGTGTATTAATACCCATTATCCGGATTTCATCCATTGGACGGCCCCAGTGATTAATGACTTCCAGATAGTCCGAATCCTGATAGTAAGAGTAGGCCATCTCGTACATTGCCATGCTGTCATTCTGAGTGATTTCTGTAATTTGTTTACGATTACTCGTTTGCATCCAACTACAGGGCGCGGCTGGTGGCGGAAGACAAGATTCCCTGGCAAACGGGGTAACAAAGCCCAGGGTCAATCGCAGACTAGTACCGCCGGGACCTTCATAATCGTAAAGATTAACCCCGCGATGGCGCATGATTTCAGCACCTTGGAGCATGGCATTAATCGCATACAGGGTGTAGTGCAAACCCCGGGGGCGAGTAACTTCCTGGCCTAGGTAGCCTGGGTACTGACTACCGGCACCATTCATTTGCACCCAAATCAGATGCTTCCATGCCCCTTCCATATAATCCAGCAGCCCCTGATCATCCAGTACAGCGCCGGCCGCGCCAATCAATACATTCCTCCAATTGGCAAAATTATTCAAGTTGGTTGAAGTCGGATTACCATTACCATCTACAGCACTCGCAATCGCACTGACTTGCTGTGTTTTCACTGTTTCGGCGATGGTTTTGATCCAGCTCCGAAAAGCAGTCTTCTCAGCCGGATCCCAGCCAGCGTATTCCCAAATCAAATCCGCTCCATAGAAATACCCAGGCATGGTGATATAAAGCTCAATGCTCACACTAGATTGAGGAACCATTCTGGTTGCCGAGTTTATTGACCATACACGGATATAGTTGATTGCCTTTTCCGCATAGGCGGCATCTCCGGTAAACGCATAAGCCAGTCCCAGGTCTCTCACTGAATTGCCTAAAGCTATTGCCGCGTTGTAATCTCCCCTGTTAACGGCAGGGTTGAGCTGTCCAGAGCGACAGTCAGGCGGATTTCCATCTACTGCCGTCCAACCACAATATGGCGAGATGGTGCGATAAATATTACTACTGCTAAGTTGGTAGGTAACGCTTAAATAGGGCTGACCTGGATCAACCGGCGCATTTAGCAGTACATTGGCTGCTGCCATAACCTGGGTGTAGGAACTAAACCAGGGCTCAGTCT
>QIKG01000200.1 GCA_003232965.1 Oceanospirillales bacterium | reverse complement strand
CATCGCTTTCAAGCGCGTTCCAGCGAGCAACATCATCTTTAATAAACAGCAACTCAATACGATCTGACAATGGTAATTTCTGGCCGTTTTTCGATGCTAGTTTTGGGTGGTTTTCCTGACTTCCGCCCTCAGATTCCAGAGAAAAAAGATCTTCTCTATAATTTTTGTTGCGCACTAAAGCAGCTTGGGTGGTGTTAAATGATGCCAGTTGAAACGGGCCGCTACCAACCGGGTGGCTGGAAAATTCGCGCCCCCATTTGGTAATGGCTTCTACCGGCACAATAGCGGCAAAGCCCTGCGCCAGTGCGTGAGTAAAATGAGGGTTGGCCTGATTCAGAGTAATTTTAATAGTGTATCTGGCGGGGGCTTGCAGGCCGCTAACCGGTCGGCTGTAATCAGCACCGGCCTCTGACCAAGCCTTTAGCCCCACAATGTTGTCTACCCATAACCAGGCGCCTTGAGCGCGTGTTTGAGGGTCAAGTTGGCGTTTAATGCTATAAACAAAGTCTGCAGCAGTAACTTCGCGGCCACTGCCGTTAATAAATGCCGGGTCATCCTGGAAATAAGTGCCTGCACGAATTTGAATGGTGTACTCCAGACCATCCGTGCTGAGTTGCGGCATCGATGTGGCCAGGTTTGGCACTAACTCATAAGGGCGCGCAAGATATTTATACCGGTACAGGGTATCGTAGAGGTTAAGCACCAAAAATTTAGCACTGACTGAGGCGGCATGTGCAGGGTCAAGGCTGATGGGTGAATCCTCAAGCGCATGCCTGAAGACTACTTCTTCAGTAGCCTCTGAATCAGAGTTTTTGTCACACCCCCATAACAATAAAGCACCCAATAAAATCAGGTACGTTGTTCTTGGTAGCATGCGCAGTACTCCAGTGTGTTGGCCGCAAGATTGTGAAAGCGTACTCCTTCTAACAATAAGGTGCAACTACTCAAGTATTTAACTAGTCACAATTTAGCCTAAAAAAGTCGGCTCAGATTCAGAGCCTGTGAATTTGAAAGTTTTTTATAGTTACATGAATCAACAGTGTCGAGATGCTTCAGTCTTCCAGAAAAGCTTCATAGTCCAGCGCTGGGGGATCGCCGTTATAAATTCTAAACTCGCGATGCTGTAGCCAGGCGTCACGAATAAAAATATAGGGATCATAGCTGGAGTTAATCGTTTCTTCCTGCGGCATCAGGCGAATGCGTACATGCAGTTTGTCCAGAACCCAAGGTGTCCAGATATTCTTTTCTGAAGCCAGATAGGTAACCGGATCGAGGTAGCTGTTCCCAAGTCGTGCGACACCATCCCGAACGGTTGATGGCCCGAAAAACGGCAGCACAAAATAACGGCTATTATCCCAGCCCCATACGGCCAGTGTTTGACCTAAATCTTCATCGTGTAATGGGATTTCGGCGTTACTGGCGACATCAAAAACACCAAATATACCGACCGTACTATTGAATATAAAGCGCTCGGTACTGATTAATGCCTTACGAAACTCGCCTTGCAGGAGGAGATTAAGAATGGTGTTAGGGTAGGCCAGATTGTTAAGAAAATTACCTAACCCTTTGCGAATGGGTTTAGGGGTGATTTTGCGATAACCACTGGCTACGGGTTTGAGCAGTGCTTTGTCAAAACCTGTATTGAATTTGTGTATTGAGCGGTTATAGTGCTCCCAAGGATCATTTTCAGGGTCAGATACTGGCCCGCTTGTGGCACATGCGCTCAGTAAAAACACACAAAGCAGTACGCTTAGGAATTGGTGAATTGATTTAATTTTCATCGGCGCAGCAAACCATATTTAATACAAATGTGGCACCACAAAGTGATGCAAGTTTCAAAAGCTTATCGGGTACATTGCAATAGCAAAAGCGGTGATCATGGGCAACCGCCCAGCTTTGCCATTCCAATAATAATGCCAGGCCTGAGCTATCTACTCTGTTAACCCCTCGCAGGTCTATCAGTTCGGGAAGCACAGTCAGCTTTGCCAGTGGCAGGCTTTTTTGGTAGATCGCTTTCACGGTACTCAGGGTCAGATCGCCCTGCAAGTTGATCTTGCCATCGTGTATTTCAAAGCCTGAATTCAATTTATTTTTCATTCTGTTTAATTGATTAGTCTTTCAGCTTAACGCTGCCAGAGCGCAGGTTCTCAATTACAGCGTCAATACCATCGGCCTGAACCATGGGTCCAATTTGGTTGCGGTAGGTGATGATATAGGAAATGCCTTCCGCTGTGACATCGAACATTTTCCACATATCTCCAACCTTGTGAAATGAATACTCCACCGGTACCCACTGATTATTGGCGAGGGCGATTCGTGCGCGTACACGGGTTAGTTTTTCGGTATTTTTCCCACGCAATTTCAAAACTTCTAGTTGATCTTTACTTACGAAGCTCAGCATACTGCTGGCATAGCGTTCAACCAGCAAGTCCTGCATGGCGCTGGCAAATAGCTGGATTTTTTCTGCTGGAACCCCGCGCCCATGGCGACCAAGGATCAATCTTGCCGCGTAGACATCGTCAAACCACGGCATCAACACATCATCTACCAGTTGTATGAGTTTTTCTGGGTTAGCCTCATAATCAGCCCGGTTGGCATTAATTTTCGTCAGCACCTCATGCGCGCTTTGCTGAATTATTTCTCGTGGTTCCATGGCTTGTGTCTGTAAGCTAAAACTAAGCAGCAGGCAAATCAGGATAGCTTTAATTAGGGGTAATTTCATTATTAGGAACCTTTGTTATCAACACTAAATAGGTATTTTGCAATCAGTTGTTCAATACCGATAGCGGATTGAGTGATGGTGATTTCACCACCATCGCTTAAAACTTCGAGTGCGCCACCGGGTTCCAGACCGACATATTTGTCGCCGAGGATTCCGGTAGTAAGAATAGAGGCGCTGGTATCTGTCGGGATCTGGTCAAATTTGCTGTTGATATCCATAATCACCAATGCTTCAAAAGTAACCGGGTCGAGTTTGATTTTTCTAACCGCACCGATAGTGACACCGCCGATAGTCACAGGTGCTCGCGCCTTCAATTCACCCACATTTAAAAACCGCATGCTCAGGCTGTAGTGCTCTTTACCCAGCTTACTGCCCATGTCGGTGGCAGTGGATGCGAGGAACATCAGGGCTATAACGCCCAGCAGCAGGAACAGGCCTGCCATGATTTCTATAGAATATCGTGATCTCATTGTCTTGCTTCTCTTAAGTCCAGGTCATTAATACGGTAATTAAAAAATCAACTATCAGCACCACTACAGCGCTAACAACAACAGTTTGGGTGGTCGCCCGGCCAATGCCGTCGCCGGTAGGGGTGGTGAAATAACCAGAAAACACGGCAATAAAGCTGGCGATGATACCAAAGGCCAAGCTTTTCCAGAAACTCATCATAAAGTCACTCTGGAACTCTACATTGGAAATCATATTGCCCCAGAATATACCGCTATCGATACCCATGATATTAATTGCATAAGTTGCACCGCCGGCAAGGGCGAGCAGCGTAAACAGCATTGACAGCAGTGGCAGACTGATGACACCGGCAATAAAACGCGGTACGACTACCCGTTTGACAGGATCTATAGCCATTAATTCCATTGCGGATAATTGCTCGGTAGCTTTCATTAAGCCGATTTCTGCGGCAATAGAGGTTCCGGCTCGACCCGAAAACAGTAGGGCAGTGAGCACGGGGCCTAGCTCTCTAAATAATGATAGTGCGAGCACGGTTCCAACCGAGTCGGTGGCACCGAATTTGCTTAATTCAACATAACTCTGCAGGGTGAGCACCATGCCAACAAAGAAACCGCAGATCATGATAATCACCAGCGAACGGGCGCCGATAAAATAGACTTGTGCGAAGGTAGCCCGTAATAGTTTTAAATCGGGTCGAACTGCAGCCAGGATTTGCCCAAAAAACAGCACGCTGCGGCCAAGGGTCGCCAGCGGTTTGGTAATTGCATCCATATTTGAGTTTGTTTTGGACATAATAAGCCTTAGCCTAGCAGATCCTTATGGATGTCACTGGCGGGGTAATGGAAAGGCACCGGCCCATCAATTTCACCGTTCAGGAACTGCACAACTCGCGGGTCGGTATTCTCTCGTAGTTGTTCAGGTGTTCCCTGACCAACAATACTTTGGCTGGCGATTATGTAGGCATAATCTGCCAGTTCCATCATATCTTCAACACTGTGGGTAATCACCACACTGGTCATTTCCATGGCATCGTTGGTATCCCGAATAAGACGCAAAATTGTGGATGCACCAATGGGGTCAAGGCCAGCCAGTGGCTCGTCATAAAGCATAAGCGATGGGTCCAGCACTGAAGCTCTAGCCAGTGCAACTCTTCTGGCCATACCGCCGGATAGTTCCGAGGGCATTAAATCTACGGCCCCGCGCAGGCCAACCGCTTGAAGCTTAATTAAAACCAGTCGCCGAATAAGCGCTTCAGGTAAGTTAGTGTGTTCGCGTACCGGTACTGCAACATTTTCAAACACATCAAGGTCGGTGAATAAAGCACCGTTTTGCAACAATACACCGATATTCCGGCGCATTTTGTAGAGGTTTTTGTGGTTCATGCTGGAAACGCACATGCCATCAACCTCTACAGTCCCTTTTGTAGGTAATAATTGACCGGTAATTAAGCGTAAAACAGTGGTTTTACCGACACCCGATGGCCCCATAATGGCAATTACTGAACCTCGCGGAATATTCAGGTTAATATCTTTGAGAATCACCTTTTCACCCCAAGCAAAGGA
>QIKG01000146.1 GCA_003232965.1 Oceanospirillales bacterium | reverse complement strand
GAGTTCTGCTGTTTTTTGAGTTCTTTTTATTACTGTGCCAGCGTGAAGCGATCGCTCTTGTGCATCCATGCACCCGCGATCTACCTACATCCATGTAGGCAAAGCGCCGCTCTCGCACATCCATGTGCTTCAAGGCATAAATGCTTCCATGCATAAAAAAGCCCGAACGTGGGTTCGGGCAAAGAGGGAAAATCTATTCTAGGAAGAGAGCACGGCATCCTTTCCGCGGCTGGTGCCACTCGTGTGCGGGAATGGCTATCGATAATTCTTTATCGACAATGCTGATTAACCGTATTAGTGATATGCAATTGATATACCCTCGTTTAGACCAGCAGATGGAATGGTCATATCCAATACGATTAACTTATTCTGAGCCAGGATCAAGGACTGATGAATACTCTCTAGTTTTGCTGGAGGGATTTTACCTTTCGAGTTTCTCAGAGTACCTCGCCAGAACTCGATTTCTGCAAAAATCAAATAATATTGGCTACTCATGCTGTCTATCTCCGTTGATGCTTCCGATGGGTGTAATATAGTTTTTCGGAGCAGTGCACGCTTGACAGAAAACGACAAGAACTTGACCCTATACGCCAATTTGCACTATTTTTTGGTTTACGCTAATTTGAAGCAACTAGAGGGGTATAAATGAGGGTGATTTTGACAACGAGAATAGTTTATGGATGAGCTACGGATTGATAAATGGTTATGGGCTGCGCGATTTTTTAAAACCCGTTCGCTGGCACGCAAGGCAGTAGATAGCGGTAAAGTCCAGCTCAACGACAGCCGGGTGAAACCCTCAAAGACTGTGAAAGCAGGTGACCGGTTACGGGTGTTACGGGGGCCTGATGAATATTATTTAAGCATTGTTGCAGTTAACCATCGCCGTGGCCCAGCCGTAGAGGCCCAGAAGTTATACAGCGAGGCTGTGGTTGATAGAAAAAGACGAGAGGGCCTGGCAGAAGAGCGCAGACTGCAGTACCACGCAAATAATACCGGCCCTGAACGCCGCCCCGATAAACGCCAACGCCGAATGATCCGCTCATTTAAGGGCTTGGACTAGTTAAGCGGCGGTGCGTTCGCAAACATAGACACGAGCGGGTAGGGTGGGCATTTATGCCCACGCGCAAAAGCCAGCCAAGCCGAACTATTTCTCTGATACTTGTGATTTCCGTGGGCATAAATGCCCACCCTACAGGGAATTATAAGCGGGTAGGGTGGGCATTTATGCCCACGCGTAAAATCCAACCAAATCGAATTCTTTCCGGGGTATATATGGCGTGTGCGGCGTGGGCATAAATGCCCACCCTACTTGTGGCTAAGTTCGTGTGCTTAGCGCACTGGGAGTTGCAGATTGGCGCTATCGCTGGTTAAGTAAACATCCCAAGTTCGGCTTGCGGACTCCAGTCCGGGAATACAGTTTCAAATTCATTCTGGCCGAAGCGTTTACTTAGTAATTCCGCAAGCACAGTACGGTAGTCGATTGTAATATCCAAATCCCCGGTATATACCAGTTGTTCCGCAGCCAGACCGGGCCAATCACCATACACTTTTCCACCAAGTACACCACCACCCATGGCAAGCATGAAACTACCATGACCATGATCGGTACCAGCGGATGAATTTTCATACGCCCGGCGACCAAACTCTGACATTGTGACTACCGTAATGCGATTCATCGCTGTGCCCATATCGGTAGCAAAAGCATCCAGAGTATTACTTAACTCAGCGAGCACACCTGGCAGCACCTGGAGTTCGTTATCATGATGATCCCAGCCATGAATTTCCATGCTGGCTGTTGTTAGGCCTACGTCGGCTCGGATCATCTGACCCAGTTGCCGGAAGCGTTGGCCAAAAGTTGTCTCCGGGTAAATCGCGCCGTTTTCTACTTCAAAACGGGCCGGATCGGCTTTGCGCAATTCACTCATTGAAGCGAGGGATTTTCTGGCTTCAATATCCAGCAGGCTATTGCGGTTATACAGAGCAGACAGCGCGTTTTCCAGCACTGGCCCGACCAGTTCACCGGCATTCAAGCCATAGTCTTCAATGGAGCGCATAGCGATAGCAGGGTAATTTCCTGCCAGGGATAACGGTAACGCATTCGCTAGACCGACTGCACTAAACACAGGGTCTGAATTAGCGAGTAGTGATAAGTGGCGGTTTAACCAGCCGTCTGAGATACTTTGTTGGCTGGTGATTCCTCGTTGCATAAAACTTTGGGCGTCAAAGTGCGAGTGAGAATCGCTAGTCAAGCCGGTCGCCTGAACAACCGCGAGATCACCATTCTGAAAACGCTCGTGGAGTTTACTCATAGCCGGGTGCATAGCAAAAAAACCATCAAGGTCAAGACTCGCATCTACGCCGCTACCCGGTTCTTTTACAGCCAGTGTAGGGCGCAGGTCGTAATAGTTACCCTCGCCAACCGGGGCAATGATATTAAGGCCATCCGCGCCGCCGCCAAGGAATACACAAACCAGTATGTTTTTATCGGCACCACCGGACTGAGCAGCCCAACTGAAGCCTGGGCTAAGTAATGGGACAGTACCAGCGATGGCGGAATTTTTTAGAAAAGTTCTTCGTTTCATAATGTTTTCCTCAACGCTGCTGGAAGTAGCGCGAACCGAGCACGATACTTGCAATTATTTTGGCGTAGTCTGTGGGGTTTCCTGATACCGGCTGATTGGGCTTTTGTCCGGCGAAAACTTTTCGTTTGATAGCTTTGCGTTCTTCAGTGCCGAGTTTGCGGTCAATCAGTGCCTTTGCAACCGCCTGAATAATAGTGTTGGGTGTATCCGCACCATCAAGCATGACAAGCAGGTTGTTGGCTGGGATGAATTTACTGATTTCATTGCTGCTACTCCAACGACTGATCAACGCTGCGGTGTTGGTCCAGTAAGCTGCAGTATCAGGGTAGCCGTCGGGCGCATGCCAGTAAAAAGGAATCTGGCCCATTTGCTCAAGCCTCGTAAACAGGTATCTGAAGGTATTCTCACTCGGTTCAAAACCAAGCCGGCGAATGCTGGATGTCAGGAAATCCAATGGGCGTTTCATTTTCTGTTCTTTACTGGCCCAAAATGTAGCGCTGTTAAACAGCGCTCTGAGAATTTCTTTGATGTCACCATCGGTATCCAGGAACACCTGGGTCAGTTCATCAACTAGTCCATCAATCTGCTCTGTGGGGGGCTGGTCACTGACAAATCGGCGTACAAGTTTGCTGCAGATAAAGCGGGCAGTAGAGGGATGTGAAGCGAGCAAATCGAGCACTTGTTCAGCATCGGTGATACCACCGGTGAAAGTTCTTCTGATTTTAGTCCCCAGTACTTCCTTATTGCGCCGGTCGTGCACGGGGAAAAAGAAAAGGAATTCATAAGTGTATGGGTTGATAGTCCAGCCGGTAAACGCGCGTGAAACGGCGACTACATCTTCCTCAGTATATCCACCATTAACACCCAGAGTATGTAGCTCTAGTAATTCCCTTGCGTAATTTTCGTTGGGCCCGTCTTTGGTATTGGAGTAGTTATCCAGATATAGCAACATTGCCGGGCTTTTAGCATTGGCATACAGTAAATCCCGAAATTTACCCAGAGCATTCGGGCGAATAGCCTCGCGGTCATCAGTGGACTTAAAGGCAAACAAGGGTGCATCGAGGATGTTCATATTGAAGTGGTCGGACCAGAATTCAACCATTCTTTCATACAGCTGGGCGGGGCTGTATGTTTGCCGGAGTATGGTGGACACAATCAGCTCGGTGACTACCTGAATAATAAGTGGGACATCCTCAGCATCAATGATGTCTTTCGCGGTCAGGGCGAGGGTGGGGAAGTTTTCCAGTAGTGCGGCATCTATTTCACTGGTGTCGATATTATCAGGGTCTAACTGCTGTTCCAGCAAAGCCTCCCAGCCCTCCGCGGTCAGTTGCTCTCTGAGCATTGGTGTAGGGCCATAGCTGAGTCGGTTTAAAAAATGGGTGTCCTCCGGTAGCTCCGTAGTTTCAGCAGTGTTCGTTTGCAGTGTACTGGCAGCCTGTATTTGTTGGTTAAAATTTTCCTGGAGCTTCAGTAATTTAGTGCTAACGGGTAACGATTGATTGGTATTAAGCTGCTCGAAAATGATTTGCTTTGCTTGTTCCAGCAGGGTTTGCCCGGCGCCGGGGGCTTGTGAGGAGAGTCGAGTCTGATCTAAGCGAGCTTGAAGATCCATAATGCACACCTTTAATATATAGTATAGATTATGGTAAGCCTACTGCAGCTAAAGGTAAAGGCGGACAGTGTAAATCTGGGTAAATCCGAGTAAATCACAGACCAGTGGTCGAAAAACCTTGTTTTTTTTACCAGTTTAGCGTGAACATTCGCGTGTTGAAGATAGTTTATGAGAGGCGTATTTAGTGCCTGACCGAGAAAGGAATCGTAGCGAGGGAAAGCCAGCTTTTCCGCAGTAGATTACTTCTTTCTCGGTCAGGCACTATTTAGTACTAATATTTACGAATGCCTTGTTTAAACATCTGATTTTAATTCTTCAGTTAGCTGGTAGAGTAAGTCCAAAGCATCTTTTGGAGTTAACTCATCCGGTTTAATTTCCTTGAGCAAGCCCAAGGCTCTATTGGCGGCCAGATCAACAACGCTGTGATCCTCTACAGCGGTATCAAACAAGCCCGGCTGAATGTTGTCTTGGTGTAAGCCCTGGTTTTCCAGTTGGCGTAAAATTTTACGCGCCTGAGTGAGGACAGCCGCAGGAACTCCCGCAAGTGCAGCCACCTGCA
>QIKG01000060.1 GCA_003232965.1 Oceanospirillales bacterium | reverse complement strand
ACTCAAGGTCTCAGCGGGTAGTTAATCCTTACTGAGTAGAGGGCTTTCACCTCCAATCTTTTGCCGATTTAGCTCGGCGCTCTGGCTGTCCCGTGATTCTCCCGTGATTCCCATCAATGACTTAATGAATTTATTCGTCGCGGGGGGTACCGGGTAACCGGTATTCCTACCGCGACCTCGGCAAAATCGGGAATGACTGAGTGCATGATGAGATGGACGACTCCTTTTGTACTTCGGCATTGTAATGCGCCACAATGGTAAATCGTTATTTCCATTCACATACACAAAGGAGTCGTCCAAATGAAGATTAAACTATTGGGTATCGATTTGGCAAAGAATATTTTCCAGGTATGCGCCCTTAATCAAGCAAATAAAGTGGTTTTTAACCGTAAAGTTAAACCCGACAAATTACCACCGCTTATAGCAAATACACCACCAACTCTCGTAGCTATGGAGTCTTGTTCAAGTGCGCATTATTGGGGTCGGCTCTTTAGTCAGCACGGCCATCAGGTTATTCTGATTCCTGCCCAACATGTAAAACCCTTCGTGCATGGTGGAAAGTCTGATAGCCATGATGCCAGAGCCATCTGCGAAGCCGCCCAGCGACCCGCTATCCATTCGGTGCCTATCAAAACCATTGAACAACAAGATATGCAGTTATTGCATCGACTGCGACAAAAGAATAGAAATATATATATTGCCTTGTGCTAACTCCACCTTACAAAACACCAAAAGCCATTTATTTATTGCTTTCACTTAAAAAAGAAACTAATATATTTCCTATATAGTAAAAACAACATATGTGTTTCTTATGATGAAATCGTTACTTGAACAACTAAAAAAGCGCAGACTTGCCCTTGGCATGAAGCAAAAAGACATGATGCTTCGTATAGGCATATCACGCCAGCAGTATCAACAATTAGAGTCAAAAGGTAATCCTAGACTTAGTACTCTTGAACTTGTTTCTAAGGGGCTTAAAAGCGAGTTAATACTAATACCAAATGAGAAGATAAACCGTGTAAGAGAAATTTTAGAAAGTGATTCCCTAGTTTATACAACAGAGCCCACTACGCCACCAAAAAAAGTATCAAAACAAGAAGAAGGCACCCTTGCAAATGATCCGTGGAAGCATTTATTAGGGGATGATGAATGAGCCAGCAGATAGAAGAAGTAAGTGTTTTAAAACTTAGCCTGCATAGCAGGCTCGTTGGATATTTGGTTGGGTTCCAGAATGGGCGCAATGTATTGAGCTTTGCCGATGAATTCACAAATGATCCGGCGCGACCAACATTCAGCTTAATTACCCATCCGAGCTTTCCTCATTCAGAAAAGCTGATGTCAAAACCATGGGCTAGAAACCAGAGATTGCATCCTGCCTTATCCAACCTACTCCCAGAAGGTTCTCTGCGAGAATTAATCACTCAAGGCCTAAAAACCCATATAGACAATGAATTTCAGATTTTCTCTTATCTCGGTCAAGATTTACCCGGTGCATTGGTTGCTGCCCCAATGGAACCCGAGGAAGTTCCAGAGGGCATTTTGACTACACATGGCAAAGCTAAAGCGATTAGATTAAAAACTATTGATCGAGGAAATAAATTTTCATTAGCTGGCGTTCAAATGAAATTTTCCATGAAGGAAAAAGATGGGCATTATAACCTGACTAAAAATGGAGAGCTAGGTGATTGGATCATCAAAACGCCATCAACTAAACATAAGTATGTACCTTTAAATGAATTTACCGCCATGTCGTTAGCGAAATTGGCAGGTGTTGATATTCCAGAAATCCAGCTTGTTAAAATGAACAAGCTGGATAATTTGCCACAAATCAACTTACCCAATGAGAAATTGGCATTTGCTATCAAGCGATTTGATCGTGAGGGCAATACCAGAATTCATATGGAAGACTTCGCACAAGTCTTAGTGAAGTATCCACACCAGAAATATGATTCTGCCAACTACGAACAAATTGGCAAGGTGATTTATGATTTCTCTGGTGATGGATTGCAGGATATTCAGCAATTTGCCAGACGATTGCTGGTGAATATATTGCTGGCAAATGGCGATGCCCATTTAAAGAATTGGAGCCTTCTTTATCAAGATCAAATTACGCCAAGATTATCTCCTGCTTATGATATCGTGACCACTAGTGTATACATCGAAGACGAGCAAGAATACGCCTTGAATTTCGATAAAACGAAAAACTGGTTTTCAGTGAGTGAAGAAAACTTCGTTCGCTGGGCAACGAAGTCCAGTATTCCATGGAGAGCAATTAAGCCACATATTGATGATGCCATGGAGAAGGTCAGGACATTATGGCCTGCGGCTTTAGAAAAACTACCCATGGATGAAGAACACAAAAACGAGCTGAAAGAACATTGGCTAAAATTACATAGTGATTTTCGGATAGAATAAATAAAGGCGAAGCGCCACTGGAAGAGGAGAAAGTCATCCTTCATAGCTACAAAACTTACCCGACCTTGAACTCACGGGGTAATCTCCCCGTAATACAATCGAACTCAAAAGTAGAATGTTCTCGTAAACTAAGCGAAGGAGATTTCTACATGAATAAATCAAGAATTAGCGATTCACAAATACTATCGATATTGAAACAAGTAGAAGCTGGTGCACCAGCTTCCCAGCTCTGTCGGGAACACGGCATGAGCGCTGCGATATTTTACAAATGGCGCTGCAAGTATGCCGCTTTGATGACGCGCATGAAACAACTGGAAGGAGAAAACCACTACACAATGAGTCTCCAAAATACCCGGGGCGATTCAGGAGAGATTCGAGACAGAGCCGAATTAAATTGGAGTATAGGAAGAACAAAGACCCTTTTCCATGAAATCCGCGAGTACTGCATAACCTTTCGATAAATAGGGGTGGACTTCCCCCAAACCACAGACACTCCGGAGCTTCATTTTGAGGCACACTCAAATGCCTCGGGACTAACCCCGCCGAGATGGCTATGTCGGCGGGTACGATTGTAGAACATTTCGATGTAGTCGAATACATCCGCTCTAGCCATATCTCTGGTTTTGTAGATGCGTTTCTTGATCCGTTTTTTTTTCAGGCTGCTAAAGAAGGATTCAGCCACTGTGTGATGCTTTAAGCACCCTGCACATGGTAAGCACATGAAATTCGCCTCGGTGTTCATTAATAAACTGGTACTTTACTCGGGCAGGAAGAATAGAGAATAGGCCTTGTAAGACACACTAAAGAAACTGCTCCTGCAGTAAGTTCAGATGCCGCCAACCCAGCGCACTGCTAACCAATACCTGCGGCTGATCAAGTAACAAACCATTGGCTACCATTTTCTCAATCACGCCCTCAACCCGCTCCCAGGGAAGTCCGGTTCGGGCCGAAAAATCGGTCTTGCGGATGCCGTCTTTCAGGCGTAACTGATTGAGGAAAAACTCGAATATTAGGTCTTTGCTTTCCAATTGCCATTGTTTGCTGATATAGCTAGCGTCCCTTTGTGCCAGATAGTCATCAGGGTGACGGTGTTTAGCTGTGCGTATGACGCGGTTCTCAGCCGCCAGAGTAATCTTGCCGTGGGCACCAGCACCGATTCCCAGATAATCACCAAAGCGCCAGTAGTTGAGGTTGTGTTGACTGCGGTTATCCCTATGACTATTCCTATGATCCGTGCTTTTTGCCCAGGCGGAAACCTCATATTGGACAAATCCAGCGGCTGTCAGTAATTCAGCGCAGCTGTCCTGAATATCGGCCAATTGGTCATTATCGGGCAAGCCGGCCGGTGGCTTATGGGCAAACAGGGTATTGGGTTCCATGGTTAACTGGTAATGGGAAATATGTTGGGGCTGGCAATCTATCGCTGCCTGCAGGTCTGCCAAAGCCTGTGATTGTGTCTGACCGGGCAAGCCGAACATCAAATCCAGATTAAAGTTATCAGCCCCGGCAGACTTTAGTCCGCTGACCGCTTGTAAAATTTCTGCGCTGGCATGAATGCGCCCGAGGGTTTTCAGCTGGCTATCTGAAAAGCTCTGCGCGCCCAGAGAAAAGCGGTTGATACCCGCCTCAAGATAAGCCGCGAAACTGTCGTGTTCCAGCGTGCCGGGGTTGGCCTCCATGGTAATTTCAGCAGCTGGTGAAACACTGATACGGGCGCGCACACCGCTGATGAGTTCGGCGATGAACTCCGCAGAAAACAGGCTGGGAGTGCCACCACCGATAAAAATAGAGTTCACCACCCGCCCCCAAACCTGCGGCAAATCATTTTCAAGGTCTTTTAATAATGCTTCGATGTACTTGCTGAAGGGAAGCTCAGCTTTCTGCGCATGCGAATTGAAATCACAATAGGGGCATTTGCGCACACACCAGGGAATATGGATATACAGACTGAGTGGCGGGTTACTAAGCTGGGGCATTAGCAAAAAACCTACCAGAATTTTTGAATTTGTTCGATAAGCTGCTGCATTGCCAGCCCCCGGTGACTGAGTTTGTTTTTAACCACCGCAGATAGTTCCGCCGCACTACAGTTCTCAGTCGCAGGCACAAACAGGGGGTCATAGCCAAAGCCTTTTTCACCTCTTGCAGACTCCGCAATACTGCCATGCCAGCGCCCGAGCGCCACAAGCGGCAGAGGATCATCAGCACTGAGGACCGCTACCGCCTGACAGATAAAATATGCCCGGCGGTCCGCCGCTTTCATGCCGGCCATCTCAGACAGTAGTTTCTGATTATTGTTTGCCGTATTGGCCTCTTTACCGGCATAGCGGGCGGAATAAACACCCGGCGCGCCCGCTAACGCCGGCACCACCAGACCGGAGTCATCGGCAATAGCCGGCAAACCGGTTAGCCGCGATGCATGCCGGGCTTTTATCAAGGCATTTTCGATAAAACCCGGGCCGGGCTCATCCACATCATCCACCCCCAGTTCGGACTGAGGAAAAACCTCAAAACCCAGTGGGGCTAACAACACCCGCATTTCAATCAACTTGCCGGGATTACCGGTAGCGATAACCAGTTGGCGCATTAATCCTGTTCCAGCGCCTGTTGTTGTGCCAACTGCAACTCCTGAATACCTTTCCAGGCCAACGCCAACATCTCTGTTAACTCTTCCGGCCGGAAGGCATGGCCCTCGGCAGTACCCTGAATTTCAATGTAACCGCCGCCGTCATTCATAACCACATTCATATCAGTGCCGGCCTCGGAGTCTTCCGGGTAATCCAGATCCAGCACTGCCTTGCCTGCATACATGCCCACTGAAACAGCGGCTACCTGACCGTGTATCGGGTCTTTTTTTATGCGTTTACGGCTGAGCAGACCATTACAGGCATCCACTAACGCCACATAGGCGCCGGTAATGGCTGCTGTGCGAGTGCCACCATCAGCCTGCAGAACATCACAATCAAGCGTAATGGTTCTTTCTCCCAATGCCTCAAGATCAATTGCTGCGCGTAAACTGCGACCAATTAAGCGTTGAATTTCCTGGGTGCGCCCACTTTGTTTACCACGGGCGGCTTCCCGACCCATGCGACTACCGGTTGAGCGTGGCAACATGCCGTATTCGGCAGTTACCCAGCCGCGGCCTTTACCGCGCAGGAAGTGGGGTACGCGCTCTTCAACACTGGCGGTGCAAAGCACGCGGGTCTGGCCACAACTAATCAACACCGAACCTTCGGCGTGGCAAGTAAAGTGACGCTGAATGTCTAATTTACGCAATTGATCCGGGCTTCTTCCACTGGGTCGAAAATCTTGCTGTTCGCTTGTCATTATCATTCCTGTTGTTGTTTGGGGAACCTCTGATCTATTCATGAATGAGCATCTTGAGCCTATAATTCCCAATATCCGCGTTGGTAAGGAACCTCAGATTGATTCATGAGATAATCAGCTTATTATATACTGTCACGAAAACATCTATCGGGCTCACAATGATTAAAAGCATGACTGCCTATGCAGGCACAGAAAAACAATTTCCTTTTGGCCGTCTGGCGCTGGAAATCCGTAGCGTAAACCATCGCTACCTGGATATTCATCCGCACCTGCCGGAAGATTTTCGCGCCCTTGAACCAGCCATTCGCGAGCGCCTTGCGGACGCACTTCAGCGCGGGAAAATTGATATTAATCTGCGTTTCCACCCCCAAGGAACAACTGTTACCGGTGGTTTAAAGTTAAACCAGGAACTTGCCACAGCCTTACTTGATATACACGAACAGCTGGAAAAGTTAAGCGGTCAACAACAAGACCCCAGTCTGCTTACGCTGATGCGTTGGCCGGACTTATTGCTTGAAGAAACCGGCGATATGCAGCCAATTTATGCCGCCGCACTGAAAATGCTGGACGAGGTACTGGTAGAGCTAGTCGCCGCGCGCCAGCGTGAGGGCGAAAAAATTGAACAAATGATTATCGAGCGCCTGGACGGCATTGATACCTGGGTACACAATGTTAGTGGCTGGCTACCGGAAATTCGGGAGAAACTGCGTCAACGACTGACCGAAAAAGTCACCGCATTTGCTCAACAAAGCCTTGACCCCGGCCGACTCGAACAGGAAATTGCGATTCTGGCACAGAAAATGGATGTGGATGAAGAACTCGACCGACTCGGCGCACATATCAGCGAAGCCCGGCATATTCTGCAACGGAACGAGGCTGTCGGCAGACGGCTGGATTTCCTGATGCAGGAATTCAACCGTGAATCCAACACTTTGGGTTCCAAATCTGTTGATGAAAAAACTTCCAAGGCCTCGGTTGAATTAAAAGTTCTTATCGAGCAGATGCGGGAGCAAATTCAGAATGTCGAATAGCAACAGCGGGAAAACTGCCTGCTGCGGCAATCTATTTATTATCGCTGCACCTTCCGGTGCTGGAAAATCAAGTCTGGTTAACGCTTTGCTCGCAAACGATAAACAAGTTGCCCTGTCTATATCGACCACCACTCGCCCACCCAGGCCCGGCGAAGTTGAAGCCGAGCATTACCATTTTGTTAGCCAAGATAGCTTCGAGGCCAGTCGTAAGGCCGGAGAATTTCTAGAATACGCAAAGGTCTTTGATAACTGGTACGCCACCAGCAGCAAGGTAATAACAAGCACACTTGAGCAGGGCCGGGATATAATTCTTGAAATCGACTGGCAGGGCGCGCGCCAAGTAAAGGCTAAGTTTCCTTCGGCTATTGGCATATTCATCCTGCCACCATCACTGCAGAGCCTGCGCCAGCGGCTGGGTAAACGCGGGCAGGATAGCGAAGCCACCATCGACCGGCGAATGGCTGATGCACAGCTGGAAATCTCCCATTGGATAGAGTTCGACTACCTTATTATCAACGATGATTTTGCTATCGCCCTGCAAGATATGGCTACTATTTTCAGCGCCGCGCGGCTATCATCAAACTATCAGCGCCTGCAACAGCAGAAATTGTTGGAAGATTTACTAAAAACCGACTAAAATACGCGGTTCGACTTTGAATGACTTATTTTGGAATAGAAAAATGGCCCGAATTACTGTAGAAGATTGCCTCGAGCACATCGATAACCGTTTTGATCTGGTTTTGACAGCCACCAAACGGGCGCGTCAAATTTCGCATGGCGCTGAACCCTTGTTAGCTGTTGAAAATGATAAAGCTACTGTTATCGCTCTGCGCGAAATAGCCGATGGCCTTATCAATGAAAGCAATGTTGATATCCTGCAAGCTGAACTCGACACTGCGGCAGAGTTTGCTGAAGCTGCCGAAGCCGAAGCTGCGATAGAAGCGCGGATTAAAGCCGAAGCCGGCTAATAGCGTAAATGTCATCAGCGGCAACCTTTCCGCAAGCGATCCTTGATCTCAGGGATTTGCTTAACACTTATCTGGATCCGGACAAGGTTGCCATTATTCTTAATGCCTACACAGTAGGTGCTGATGCGCATGTAGGGCAGACCCGCAAGAGCGGAGAAGCCTATATTCTTCATCCGGTAGAGGTTGCCGGAATCCTTGCCAGAATGCGCATGGATTACGCCAGTGTCGCTGCCGCCATCCT
>QIKG01000290.1 GCA_003232965.1 Oceanospirillales bacterium | reverse complement strand
AAAATCTTTACGATAATTATATCAGTGCTTATTATAAGTCAGTCAATAGCAGTGAATGCTGCATCAAATGATGACTTTGTTCTCGTTATTCAATCAGATAACCCAGGAGGTGCAGGCTTCACAATCCCTACCACGGGTTCTGGTTATAACTATAATGTAGATTGCAACGATGACGGAATACTAGAAGCAACAGCGCAAACTGGGAATTACACTTGTGACTATAGTGATTTAGGTGGCGAAGGTACATATACTGTCAGAATTAAAGACAACAGTGGGGTAAAGACCGGCTTCCCCCGTATGGCATTTGGTGCCTTTGCGAGTCAGCTGAAAATCTTATCTCTACAACAATGGGGTACTGGAGTTTGGGATACTATGGAAAATGCATTTGTTGGTGTTGAAAATATGAGCGTTGATGCGGTTGATGTGCCTGATTTGTCTGCAGTGCAGAATATGGCAGGTATGTTTGTACGTGCTAGCCTGGCAAACCCTGATACCAGTAACTGGGATACCGGAACGGTAACTAATATGCAGAATATGTTTGCGAGTGCCACCTCAGCAAACCCTGATACCAGTGGTTGGAACACGGCAATGGTTACTAATATGCAGAGTATGTTTAGCAGAGCAGATTCGGCAAATCCTGATACCAGTGGCTGGAATACGGCAGCGGTTACTAATATGGCGAATATGTTTAGGGATACAGATTTGGCAACCCCTGATACCAGTGGCTGGATTACCTCAGCGGTTACTAATATGTCCAATATGTTCAGCAGTGCAGATTTAGCTAACCCTAATACCAGTGGCTGGAATACGACAGCAGTTACTAGTATGTCCAATATGTTTAACAATGCACCTTTAGCTAACCCTGATACCAGTGGCTGGAATACGGCAGCGGTTACTAGTATGGAATTTATGTTCAGTAGAGCGGTTTCGGCAAACCCTGATACCAGTGGCTGGAATACAGCAGCGGTAACCAATATGATGTGGATGTTTTCAGGTGCAACTTCGGCAAACCCGGATACCAGTGGCTGGAATACGGCAGCAGTTATAAATATGTCCTCGATGTTTGTAGAGGCAATTTCGGCTAATCCTGATACAAGTGGCTGGGATACAACAGCGGTAATTAGTATGCGCACTATGTTTCTTGGTGCAACTTCAGCCAACCCCGATACCAGTGGTTGGAACACAGCGTCAGTTACAAGTATGCTTTCCATGTTCGGTCGAGCAAGTTCAGCTAATCCCGATACCAGAGGCTGGAACACAGCAGCGGTAACAAATATGTCTGGGATGTTTAGAGATGCAATATTGGCAAGCCCAGACACCAGTGGCTGGGATACTGCGGCGGTTACAGATATGACTCTGATGTTCCGCTCTGCGAGCTCGGCAAATCCAGATACCAGCGGTTGGGATATATCATTAGTAACTAGTATGGAAAATATGTTTTCGGGGGTTACATTACCCCCTTTTGCGTACGATTTAATACTCATTGGTTTTGCTAGCCAGAGTGTACAAAGTGGCGTAAGGTTTCATGGCGGCAACAGCGTAATCTGTAGTAATGCGGCTCAAGTAGCTAGAGATAATTTAATAAGCTTGTCTTCTTGGAATATTGTCGATGGTGGCCTTTGTGAAACTATTTTCTCTAATGGCTTTGAAAGTCTTTGAACTATTTTGGAAGGAGTAACTAATGATAAACAAAATATTTACGATAATTAAAAGCCATTCAAAAGCCATTCAAAAGCCATTCAGCAGCCATTCAGGACAGACACCCCAATAGAGAATATCCTACACCAGTTTCAGCATTCAGCCGATGATTTCTTTACTCAAATAGTTCAATATTCATACTGAGGGGTAAAAATTATGACATTGCCAAGAAAACAACTTATATCTATCGAGGAAACACCCTACTATAAAAAGATCCGCAGGACAGGCACTCGTTATATCTCGGTATATTCACATAGAAATCACCTCACAACTATTATGAGAATCTCTACTTAAAACGCAACTAATTTAAGGTGAGAGTAGCAGTATTGGGTTAGAAATAAACATATATCTTATATATTCTTGCTTTTCCTTATATATAATCTTATAGTAAGCTCGTGAACAAAATTACCTGGACAAAGAAAGCCCTGAAACAAATTAAACGGGTTGATCGAGTTTGGCAGCTTAGAATTATTAAGAAAGTTGGGGCTTTGACTACATTCCCGGAAACAGCCGGGACGAAAGAATTAACCAAGCACCAATACGGCTACCGCCTGCGGGTTGCAAACTACAGAGTTCTATTTGATTTTGATGGCAACATAATCAGTATACAAGAGGTCAAAAAGCGAGATGAGCGCACATATTAAACACCAGATAATTGGGCCAGAAAATGATCCACAGTATGTTGTGGTTCCATACCTGGAATACCTCCGTATAGTCGGTGAGGCAGGAGACCAAGCATTACTACCGCATGCAGTGGTTGAGTTGCATGTTGTTGATGGATACTCTCTTCTTCGGGCTTGGCGAAAATACAAAAAGATGACTCAGAGAACCGTAGCAGAAAAAGCGGGGATCACACAGGCTGCATATTCACAAATGGAAAGACCAGAATCAAAACCCCACGCAGCCACGCTGGAAAAGATAGCTAAGGCCTTTGGTATCACAGTTGAGCAACTGACAATATGAAGGCCCAGGGACAACCATATAGCCTAGTGCTCATGCTCACCAACTCGCTCGTGTGGCCTTCCCCATCAGACAACAAGGTCGGCGTTCTCAAATAGTGATTTCGGAGCTCAATACTGAGCCTGCATGTTCCTTTGTCAACACAGAATACGGGGTCAGGCCTTGTATTTTACATTACTCTTCATTGCCATATCATATTGCTACGCGGTTAACACGCACAATACAAGACCTGACCCTTTTCTTCTTTTCTTCTTTTCTTCTTTTCTTCTTTTCTTCTTTTCTTCTTTTCTTCTTTTCTTCTTTTCTTCTTCTCTTTTCTTCTCTTTTCTTCTCTACTCACTAATCGAAACGGCCAAAGCCAACGGTCTGGAACCGTATGCTTATCTGCGCTATGTATTTACCGAACTGCCAAAAGCAGACACTGTGGAAGCCATCGAAGCTTTGCTGCCGACCAACATCGGCATGGATCAGATCCGGGGTTAGTGAACAAGGGCGGTGTTTATTAACCGCTTACGTAATATCTCCTTTTACGTTATGCTGATCTGTATGTAAGATTAATTAATCATCTAAGCTAGCAACTACCCATGGGACTTTTGCTTGTGCTTATTAAAAACAGCAGTGGTGGAAAAATAAGAGCCGCCCATGTTAGGGGGTATGTACGGACCTTGGTGAGCGCCAACTGCCATACACCATGCGCCGCAAATACATGCTAAGAAGACCCAATAACAAATATGGTTGCGCCTGCAGACTTTTCAACTGGTGCAAAAATAGCAAATCAAGCAAGCTACCAAGTATTGCCTTAAGCAAAGCTCTAACTGCCAATAGGAAATGGCAAATCAGGCGTGGCATCCCTAGAAACCAACGCTTGGCATAAATGTGCTTAGAGCGCACAACCTCGCTTTTGGTAATCGCGGTGATACGGTGAGTGCTCCGTGTTGCCCCGCCATGGGCGTGCATGATCGGTAAAGTATCGGTTATATACACACCAACACCATGTTCCTGAGCACGTTTGCAAAGATCCACATCCTCCGAGTACATCCAATAAGTGTTACCCCAGCCCCCAAGCTGATCCAAAGTAGAACGATCAATTATCACTGCCGCGCCAGTTACCCAATCTACTGCGCGAGAGCCTATTGGTGATTTACCTATCAATTTTTTTCGGCGTAATGAGCGCACGAACCCAAGCGCATCAAAAGGCCCCGGGAACAGGTCATATACTTTGCAAGGTTGGTCATTCAGATCAACTTGAGGACAACCGGCAATTGCCGGTTGCGGCAGTTGCTTGAATGCATCAATCCACTGCTTCAAAGACCCCGCCGGCAACTCTGTATCAGGATTTAAGAAGATCAACCGGGATGCTTGTGTAACCATAGCACCAAGATCATTTGCGGCACCAAAGCCAGCGTTAACCGAATTTTTGATCCACTGTATACTAGGAAATTCAGCTTGAAATGAAGCCAACTTGCCATCAGCTGAATTATTGTCAACAACTACCACTTCTATGTCACCGGTTTGTTCACTGACTTCCGTTATGATTGAACGCAGGCAACGATTCAGTGGATCCCAGCTACGGTAATTAACAATTACAATGGCGATTTCAGGCATGCGTTGACTCAGCTGGGGGTTTCGGCAGTTATCAGAAAACCTTTGGTAGCCCAGTCACGCAAAACCATCCTTGAAAGCCGGTAACGCAAGGTTTGCTTAGGCCGTACAGCCCCGATCTGGACATTTACAAAACCCGCACCCTCAAACATAGCTAGCGCATCTTTGCGACAAAACCAGCGAAGATGTGTTCTGTCCATCACTCCACGCTCGCGGTATTGGAATGACTGTCCAAAGATCAGCATACTCAGGAAACTTAGATTACGCACATTCGGAAGGCTACATATCACTTTTCCCCCAGGGCGTAACCTAGTCCGTAAACGAGCGAGTGTACTCCACGGCTCCACTAGGTGCTCCAGTACATCACCACAAATAAGATGACTAAAATGTGCTTCTGGTAATGTATCAACAATCTGTTCCAGATCACCACAACGCACCTCATCCAGTGCTGGGTTTCGTCGCGCCTCAGCGGCCGCAGATTCAATCAACTCAAGTCCCCAGACAGTTGCGGCACGACCCTCGCGCTTAATCAATGCGGCGACATACCCGGCACCACAGCCAACGTCTAACACGCAATTATTTGGAGCATATTCCACGCAAGCAACCAGCTCGGGGCGTTCGTGACGATAATAGTTGGACTTTGTTTGCATGGGGTAAGCATATAACATAAAACTACAGCCGGAAAGCCCAAGTCTTGTCCAATATGAAATGATAAAACTCGAGGACAGGCTGAGCAATAAGCTGCCTGGCTGCTTCAACCGCATCATGGGCTACTATTTCATTATGCAGCAGTTATTGAAATAGCGCTGACTGCTAATTCAGTGCCTGCAAGTATCTACTGCTGTTTTTTCTCAATCATTTGTGGGTAAAATCCCAAGAAAGCATCAGTTTCTGGTTTTGCTTCTGGTTTTTCCGGGAAAATTAGTTGGCGAAGAAATAAAGACCTATGACCTTCTGCACATGCGGCAGTTGCCTGAGTTAGGCTAGAATACAGCCATATTTAGGGAACTCTGTGGAAATAGTCATGAAAAATCAAAGACAACTTTTTACCTTTCGGCTGTTATTAGGCGCAACTGTAATCTTGCCAATGTGGGCTTTGGCTGCCGTTACTGAAGAAAAGCAGTGGGATTTTGTTGTCACTGATAACACCAATTTAAGCATCGAAAACATCAATGGCGATATTGTGATTAACGCACACGCTGGTGACAAAATTCTGGTCACTGCTAAGTTGCGTGCGGGTAATGATGAGTCATTAAAAAAGCTCAGAGTTGAAGTCACTGAAGAAAATGGTGGAATCTCTATAGAAACGCATCATAAAAAATCTTCAGCTAGCTGGTTCCACTGGGGGGGATCAGATAGCGGGCAGGTATCTTATGAGGTGAGTATGCCTTCCTCCGTCGCTTTAAAAAACATTGAAACCGTCAATGGCGATGTTGAAATTGAGGGTGTTACCTCAAGCGCAGAAGTCAGTACAGTCAACGGCGATTTACGCTTAACGGGTTTAGCCGGTAACGCGGAGCTGGAAACTGTTAACGGCAGTATTAGAGTTGAGTTTAGTCAATTTAATGGTGAGCAAAAAGCAGTCATTGATACGGTCAATGGGTCGGTGGTGGTTTATTTGCCGGAAGATAGCTCAGTTACTATCAGTGCTGAAACTGTCAACGGCAGCATTAAAGCCGGGGACTTTAACCTTAATGCCAACAAGGGTCGTTATGTTGGTTCTGATCTCAATGGCCAAATTGGCGCAGGTGATGCAAGACTGGAGATCGAGACGGTTAACGGGTCCATTAAGGTTAAGTCCGGAGATAGTTGATTTCTTGGATTGCTAAGCAAAATTTTACAAAAAGGTCGCAGTTGCGGCCTTTTTTAATGCCCTATTGATGCGGGTGAGTTAAGCGTTTTCCAACGCCATTCCCATCCACGAGTTACAGGATCCGTGACCGGTATCTCCGAGCGGTTGGTTTAAATTCTCGAAGCCAAAACGGCGATATAGTTTTCTGGCTGCCGTCATATTCTCCATGGTCTCAAGATAAATATAGCGGTATCCCATATTGACTGACGCTTTCAGACACTGTTCCATCAAGGCAGAGCCCGCGCCAAGATGACGCAATTCAGGTAGGAAGTACATTTTGCGGACTTCTGCAACATGCGCTTGGCCGCCTTCGAGCCGGGCAACGCCACCGCAGCCAAAGATAACGCCGTCTATCTCAATCACATAGAAGGCTGCTTTTGGGGGCAAGTAATGTTCCGACATTGCAGTGACCTCAGGATCATTAATGGAATATCCACAGCCGACACAACCAAAGTCAGTCATCACTGTTGTAATAATGTCTTTAACCCGGGGGTTATCGGCGGGCTGAATTTTACGAATAGAATAGTGCATACATCGACCTATATAAAAGCGGCAACCGCATAGATGCCAAGCATCAGAAAGACTAGAGCCAGCTTGAGGGCAATGCCAACAACCATTCCCATCCACGCACCAAAGCCCACTTTACCCGCCCGAATTAAATTTCGGTCTGCGGTTAATTGCGCGACCATTGCGCCGATAAAAGGCCCGAGCAGGAAGCCCGGCAAGCCGAAAAACATACCTACAAATGCTCCCAGAGTTGCTCCCCAGATTGCCCGGGTTGATGCGCCCATTTTGTGTGTGCCGTGTGCACTGGCGAGAAAATCAACGAGGAAAGTTAATGCTGTAATAACTGCGAGTATGCCGATAGTGCCCCAGCCGATAATGGCAAAATTATCGACCCAGGCAATAAGAATAAGCCCACCCAATACCAGCAACGCCCCAGGAAGGGCAGGTAACAGCGTGCCTAAGATACCGGCAACAACCAGCATAACCGCCAAAATTTTAAGAATTAAATCTGCCACACAAGCACCTTGCCATGTCTACACGCAGTATAGGGCATTGCATGCGGCAACTGCACTATAATAGGGTCAACTTATAGATGATTAATACGACAACAAATAGATAGCCTAATGCACCCTAGACTCGAAATACTAATCAAGCAGTTAGAAAAAGCCACAGAACATTCGCTGGGCTATCCGGGGTCTACCGATTTTGATTACCAGGCGCTGTATCCTTTTTTGGCTTACTCTCTGAATAATGTCGGTGATCCGTTTGCCGATATTACTTATAAATTGAATACTTACAGTTTTGAGCGTGAGGTGGTTGAGTTTTACGCTCGACATACCCGTGCCCCGGAAGATGCCTGGTGGGGATATGTAACTAACGG
>QIKG01000300.1 GCA_003232965.1 Oceanospirillales bacterium | reverse complement strand
CGTCAAACGGAGAAAACAGCAACAGCCCGCCTGCCACCTCAAAACCGGCTGCACCTATACCGGCAGAACCCGCAGCAAACAAACCTGCTGCTGCACCGTCAGGCAATGAAGCGCCGTCCGCAGCATCGGGCAAAGAGGCAAAACCGGAAAATCGTCAGACCCGGGGATCCACCGACACTACGCCAAAACCTGTGACTGCAGCCCCGGCTGTCAAAGCCCCGTCTGAAACACCTAAGCCGGCAGCTACAACCCCGGCTCAGGTATCGAAGCCTGCGGCTTCAGCACCACCGGTTGAAACGCCGAAACCAGCACCAGCACCAGCACCACAGGCTAAAACGGCGCCAACACCAAAGCCATCGGCTACTCCATCCGGTACTGACAAGCCAGGTGCTGTGGGAGATAAATAACCCCGCTACCCCTTCATCATCGCAAGCGTAGCGCGTCAATTTTCCTGGCATGAAACCAGACTGTGAGAGATTGCCGCGCTCGCTTTATCCGAAACTTTAATTCGACAGCTTATAAATCGCAGGCTTGGTTACGACAAATATTGCACCATCTTTATAAATTGCCTCTTCTACCGCATCATCAAAATAAATCAACTTAAAGTTTGCTGCTGTTAGAGGTGTTGTCAAATCGTGATACATAATCCCACCTTTTTTTCTGACCTGCTGCCCATTTTGAGTAATAAAGATTTCTTCAAAATCAAAATCAAGCGCTACGACAGCAATGTTCTGATTTATAGTGACCCTGCTGGAGTTGCCTGGCAGCCCAACAAGGGCGAGCCGTTTGGGTTGCGTCGTATCTTTCACATCCAGAATTTCCAAGCCATCACCTACAGTGACATAGGCCACGTCGCTACTCACAGCAACATCCCATATGCTTTGAACCAGATAATGACCAGACACAGTAAGCTGTGAAGGATTTGAGACATCGACCAGAAACAAGCCACCGTCGCGTGTTGCAACAAACAATGTACTACCAATAACATCCAATGCGCGAGCTTGTGTTTTAATATCAAAACCTAACCCACGATCTTGCCTTTCTCTATTGATATCCCGGATTTGTGATGTATCGTCAAAATTCATTTCATCCAGCAACCGAGGTTTATTTCGGTCTGCTATATCAAAGGCGAATAGCCCATGATTATAAGATGCCTGATAGAGCACGTTTCCTTGAACCAAACTTTCTAAGCTGCCCCATGACGTCTGAACCTGATCAACTATGCGCGGACTTCCTGGATCATTGACATCAACTCTCACTAAGCCCTGTCCAGTAGTATCAATATACAAATCCCCATCATCACCAAAGTTCATACGCACGACGGAGAGTATTTTGTCAAGAGAACCAACTTCATTGAAGTTGGTCGCATCGATGATCCTCAGACGAAAAAACAGGCCGCTATTCAAATTTTGTGCGCCGCGCAGATCTTCCTCCATCGTTACGATAAGTGAATCATTTGCCGCGATGTCATTTGTACGGACAGACTCTAATTGTGTGACAGAAAGAGAATTAACTACTGTAAAATCCGTAGTATCCAGCGACAAATCTGCCGCCTGGATTGTGACGGCAGAACTGGTTGCCTGACTTTGAGTTGCTGCTGTTGATGATTCATTACCTGTTGAACCGCCCCCACCGCCGCAAGCGGTAAATAATGATGTTACGACTACAATCAGCACCCGATTAGTAAGCTTTTGCATTATCTTTACTCCTACCCCATCGGAATGAAGAACCCCACCGTAAGCAGCGGGGTATCGGTTAGATTAAGTATATTTATTTCGCCCCAAGCGGTGGGATATGCTTCAGCGAAATTCTGATTCACTGCATTCAGCAAGAGTATATAGGGGGAATTGAGCGTCACAAGCCTGATAAGCAAAATGTAACAGGACGGTAACACTTTCGCTACAGACCACTAACTGTTATTTCAGCATGCTCTGGAATTTCCCTTATCTCCAGAGTACTTTGACCCGATAAGTAGTAGTAGCGCCGCAAAAAATATCATACCCCACTGGGGTAATGTTGGAATATCATTATCAAGTCGGTCAATGGGTGGATCTTTCAGAATAGGTTGATTTGTAAGCACGACAGTGTTGTCAGTCATATTTGCATCAAGTGTTTCTGAGTTGGTGCTGATTGATATGTTGGTGGAAAGCGGTGAGGTAGACTTAACATCGAATACTACACTGATTGTGCGATTGTCTCCCAAGCCCAAGATCCCAGAAGGCAGGCAAGTTACGATATTTCCACTCACGGAACAATTCCCCTGAGTAGATAAATTGAAAGCGTAGGCGTTTGTATCAAAAGCGAGGGTAACTGCAAGACCTAGCGCAAAATCTGGTCCATTATTAGTTACGGTTGCAGTGTATAGAACTGTGCCACCTAACCAGGGTGGGTTCGGTGATGATGTGACTGAGGTAACTGCCAAATCTGAACGAGGATTGGGATTAGTTGACCAGCTTAACTGAATCACACCACCGTTTCCTGCAGGCAATCCATTATTTTTCGAATCCACTGCAACCTTGTAGGTATTTCCAGCCGTTGCCCAAAATACAACTTGGCTGGTTCCCTGAATCGACCCATCATCATCATCATTCGATGCTATTTCTGAAAGCGCCGTTACGCTATTCCCTTGGTAGATGCCCAGAAGTGTGTCAAACCCACTGCCAGCCGTATTCAAAATAACCTGACCTGATTGGGGTGCAGTCCATTCAAACCACACTGAGCCATTACCTACCTGTCCGGCATGCAGGGGTTCGCCTGGTTCCGAAGTGGCTCTGAGATTATTTGATGAAGACGGTGGCGAGATTGATCCAGTGCTGCCTGACACTATCTCAGCATTGATAAAATCATCATTAAGCGGTGGGGCAAACTTCGTGTTAGCCAACACCAAGCCGCTGGCGCCATTTTTCCCGTCAATAGCTATGTAATATGTTTGGCCCAGCTGAAAATCAAAAGTCAGACTGCTAGCCCCATTAGGAGTCCCATCATCATCATTGGATGCAACCAGTGTCAACGCGTTCACAGCAGTTCCCGTATAGATGGCAAGGAGTGTATCAATTGAACTACCCTGAGTATCTACTGTAACCAGTCCAGCATCGGTACCGTCTGTAAATTTGAACCATAATGAGTGCCCGCCAGCATTACCTGCGTGATTCGGTTCCCCCGTCTCTTTTATCGCATTAATGTTATTGAATGGTTGTCCACCAATTCCTATAAAAAAATAATTGTTCGCAGCACTAAACTTTTCCCCGAAAGGATGGATTGCATCTGAAAGGTTCAAACGAGGGAAACTAAAATTATTTCTTGCATCGGTGATCGTGATCGATGATTTAGTAAAGCGACGTTCAAGTACTTGAGAGTCCCGAGTTCTAAGGGGTATTCGTTAATCGTTGGGGCGACTGGTAAGGCCGGATTTCGGGCTAGGCATTGACCCCGCAACATTTCTTGAACTTTTTCCCGCTACCGCAAGGACAAGGTGTATTTCTGCCGATCTTCACCCCTTCATTACAGGTGGGAGGATTAAGTTTCCTTTCCAGATCGGACAGATCCTCTTCTTCATTCGGCTCAAATCCCACCAGTCATTTTCATCACAAATCCCGGCAATGCGTTCAATTTCCGATTCATCAGACACCCGCAAGATTAACGGATTTTTCTTGCTGCCTAACCTGGCCATTCGTTTTTCGCACTCTCTGACTGATCGTCTGTAGTGGCGGCATCTAACCGCAGATTCCTTTTGGAGTAGCGGCTGTTTCAATGACGACTGTCAGTGCTTGAGTTTCATCGCAAGCTTTGAGTGCTCAATGCTGAGCGATACCCATTCGGCGTTGAGCTGCTTGTGACGCTTGTACTGCTTAATCTGACGGCGAACATCGCTGATACAACCTTTGCGAATATACTCAGTCCGACTTCTCATATCAAGCGTATAACTGAGTTGATAGTACGCGCCTGTCTGTTGCTGTGGATTTTTGTATTGCCGGGTCAGTGAGCCTGGACGCATCGCCTCAATCTTCGCCAGTTCCGACTTGATTCGTTCAATGCGTTTTTCTATCTGTTTGAGTCTGATTTTTGTCATAAGTATAGCATATATATGCTATACTTATTTGTCAAATAATAACGGGGAAAATCTCATGCAACTCTGGCTATCCTGGTGGGAAGCACTCTGGCTACTTCGACCCGGCTGTACGCACTTACGGACGTTTTTATGGTTTTCAGCTGTTGTGGCAGGCCTGACGATTCGCCCGGATTTGCTGGGTGTCACCAGCATCGTGCGTGCACTGGGATTACATGGGAGGTTTTATGACAATCTGCTCGATAACGTCCACAGCACGGGTATCAAGCTGGATACCATGACGGTGCTGTGGGTACGGGCGGTGCTTAAGCTGTTTCCCGGTGTACTGAGGGTTAATGGTCGCCTGGTGTTAGTCGGCGATGGGATCAAAGTAGCCAAACAAGGTAAAAAGATGCCCGCCGTTAAGTTACTTCACCAGGAATCGGAATCCAATACCAAAGCGGAATATATCATGGGTCACTCCTTTCAGGCCGTCTCCATTCTCACCCAGGCCGGGAAGAGTGTCTTTGCTGTGCCGCTGGCGATACGGCTTCACGAAGGACTGGTATTCTCGAATCGATGCAAACGCACCTTGCTGGATAAAATGATCAGCCTGCTGATGATCGTTGCTATTGATGAACCCTATTATTTTGTTGCAGATGCCTACTATGCCAGCGGAAAAATCATTAAGGGCTTATCCGACAATAACCACCTGATTACCCGTGCCAGATCCAACGCGGTTGCCTATCAACCCGCTATCCCAAAAAGCGGCAGGAAGACCCGAGGGAGACCTCGAACCTATGGGGAAAAGATCGCGCTCCACTCACTCTTTAATGACCCACAGGCTATGACCCGCGCTGCAAGTCCGGTCTATGGAGAGGATCAGGTCACGCTTCAGTACCGGGTGTGTGATCTATTGTGGCGGCCTGCGGGCCGTCTGGTTCGTTTTGTGATGGTCATTCATCCAACCCGGGGGCGCTGCATTTTGATGTCCACGGATACGTCGCTGGAACCCATTGAGATTATTCGCCTCTATGGGCTACGGTTCAAAATCGAACATGCGTTTAAGCAGGCTGTGCACGTCATCGGCTCTTTCTCCTATCACTTCTGGATGAGGGATATGACGCCCCTGAAGCGGCGCAACGGCAATCAGTATCTTCATAGGGAATCAGAAGACTATCGACAGGCCGTTAAACGCAAGATCAGGGCTTATCAGGTCTTTGTGCATGCCGGTATCGTCTCACAGGGCCTGCTTCATTACCTGGCGTCCTGCTTCCCAAAGCAGGTTTGGCGTTCCTTCGGATCCTGGCTGCGAACCATTCGCCCGGGTATTGCGCCTTCCGAACTCGTTGTCTCTATGGCACTACGTCATTCCTTCCCTGAATTTCTCTTGGCTAACGCTCACAGCCATAACTTTGCGAAATTCATTGCTCAAAGACAAGACCTTGATAGAATGGACGTCTTCCGCATCGCGTCCGGGTAAGAATTCGGGACTCTTGAGTTCAAGTACATCTACCCATGAATCTCCGGGTAGCGCGCCATAAACGGACGGTGCTGGTAGCAAATTAGATACTATTACAGCAGCTCCAGAAGCCATGGCAGTTGCCTGAGACGTTCCGCTACCACTACTTCCAGCAACATTAATAACAGCTCCTGGTGCCAATAAATCCATGTTCCACCAGCTGTTAGAAAAGCACGTAATCTGATCTGCCTGGGTAGAAGCATCACTACAAATCCCGGTATAGGTCTTGGCGCCAACATTCGCGTCATAAACTGCTCCAACACCGAGTATCTGACTATTGTGTGCCGGACAGTCTATTTGGTCTGCCAGCCCATTGTTCCCAGCTGCTGCAATAGGTAAAATACCAGCTGCTCGAGCATTCATTCCTGGCGTTAAGTACACATCACAGCCGAAACTGCCGCCTACACTACGACCTAAGCTCATATTTATAGCACGGATATCGTAGAAACTTTTATTTGTAATGGCCCAATTGATGCCATTGATGACAGCGGAATCAGTGGTCGTTGATGATCCAGAAAAAACATCATAACTGGCAATTTTTGCATTTGGCGCGATACTTACAATGATTCCAGCCATTGAAGTACCATGGCCTGATCCATCAGAAGATCCGTTATTTGAAAAGATCACCTTACACCCGGCCGGAACCCCAGGCGAAGTGCAGCCACCAAATACTGGGTTTGTAAAATCCACCCCTGTGTCGAGGACAGCTACCGTTGCACCCTGCCCCGTTTGTCCAATGGCAGCAGCGCTCGGTTGATTCACCAAGGGTAATGATTGCGCCAGGTTTAGTTTCAACGTGCGATCTTCATAAACACGTTTGACCTCTGGTCTTCCTACCAAATCATTAAGTGCTCGCTCAGTATTAAACTGAATATACGCCATCGGAAGGTGGCTGTAGTCACTTAGTGTTTCATATTCCGTTCGGGTTAGGGTCGAAAGTGCACGTAATTTCATTTCAGCGTATTGGGTCGCCTTGAATTCAACGATCTGTTTGTCTTCCTGATTCAATCCACGTGCCACCTGCTGTTTTTTTGCCGCCATCTCAACTGCTTTAGCATCAAACTCGACAATCAGCGACTGCGGCTTTCCCAGTAGAAGTCCATCTAACATCGCCTGAGACACCCCTTTTTCTCTGGCTATTGTGATACCTTTACCAACAGGGGTTACTGATACAGCTGATGGGTTTTCTTGTAGTGGCCCGGATGCGGCGCTCGAGCTTCCGACAAGGCATAATGATAGTGCTATAACTGTTTTGGTTAATCTGGAAAGGTACATTGCATCATCCTCGATTGCCATTATTTTCAACGCGTCCCTAAAGCCATTAACTCAAGGCTGTCTTCATCAAGAATAACTATTAATCATTACTGGATGATGACTCATGCTGCGTATGCGCAGCACCGTCGTCATCTTTATGTAAATTCAATTTAGTAGACTTGCATATGTGGTGTGGTATTTATACATCGAAAAACTGATTACTCACAGTTATATAAAACGAAAGTATGGTGGATATAGAAACATGGACATAACCCAGTACCGCCGCCGCTCACTGTTACAATTGATTGTGTTGTTCGCAATTGTATTCTTTGCATTGCATTGGATTTACCAGAAAGCATCGGGTACAGTAGTCGAGAAGGTGCTTATCGACATCGTTACCGTCCGTCCGAGCGCTATTATTATTAATTTGCTGCAGCCCGATGAACAAGTAAGCGCACAGGGATATCAGTTGGTATCTCCACGAGTAAAACTATCGGTGCTTAATGGGTGTGAAGGTACGGAATCCATATTTTTAATCATTGCGGCAATTTTGTCGTTTAGAAGTTCATGGCGACATACGCTGGCAGGCTTAGCACTTGGCATTATTATTATCTACATAGCAAACCAGGCACGTATTGTGGCGCTCTATTTCGCACTACGCCATGATCGTGAGTTGTTTGCATCTTTGCATGGATATATTGCCCCTACGCTGATTATTGCTATAGGCTGTTTATTCTATCTATGGTGGATACAGTGGCCTTACCAGAAGATCCGCAGCCAAAACGATTCCGCACCCATCTGACCACCACTCTCCTGGTGTTCATTTGTTTGAACGTTTCCGCTTGGCTATGGGGAAACCAGTATGGAGAGATACTATTACCTGTCTATCAATGGTCGTTCGAGACATTAACACCATATTTCAAGATCCAGTCGTTAAGGATCGAACAAGAAAACGGCGAGCGTGTTGTCAAGATTTATGTCCGGACAGCAGCTTCCAGACGGTTAGGCGGGCAGTCTATTCAAAATGGTGTTCCGATCCTAAGCTCTACTTTGCTAGGTAATGCGTTGCAGCACGCAATCGTTTTGTTTACAGCGATATTTTTGTGGCCTGTTAGAACATGGCAGGGTCGCAGTATTTTGATATTATTGGCGATACCAGTGCTGGTTCTGATTGAATTAATTGATATACCTCTGGTATTAGCCGGATCCTTGGAGGACTTGATCCTCGTTAATTATGATCCAAGCCGACTCTCTTCATCACTATTGGTTCAAGGTATGCTGTTAATGAACAGTGGCGGGCGACTGGCTTTATCTATATTTTTTGCCGTCTTGACCATAGTTGTTTGGAAAATCGTGATTAAATGCTGTTTTTTATCAAGATACTAAGTCATATATTCGGAGTTCCCTTAAAATTCCATACGCTGACGAATATCTTCCAGTAACCCTCTGGCTCCTTCCTCAACCAGGTCAAGCACGCGCTCAAACCCCTGTGCTCCACCGTAATACGGATCTGGCACATCGCCCGACTGATCCGTTTCAGCAAAATCAAGCAACAGGCAAATACGTTCCTGAA
>QIKG01000229.1 GCA_003232965.1 Oceanospirillales bacterium | reverse complement strand
TACGGTTGATTCATCGCCACACAACCACGATAATACGCAACCTCAAAGCGCCCGTAGCTCAGCTGGATAGAGTACCTGGCTACGAACCAGGGGGTCGGGCGTTCGAATCGCTCCGGGCGCACCATATATCAAAGGCTTAGCTGATTCAGCTAGGCCTTTTTTATTGCCTGTGTGCTGTATGTGTTATGAAGTACATACAACGCAGGTGTTTTTTCATTCGTAACCAAACGTTCTGCAAGCCTAATCATTGTCATGGTTTCGGCTATTGAGTAGTGTGTAGTAATGTCATCATTCACATGACCAAGTAGGTCTTTTCTATCCTCACGAGAAACTCCTGCCTCTCTAAGTCTAGATGCGAATGTGTAACGCAAGTCATGGACACGGAGATGAGCTCCTTCTCCTCTGCAGTTTTCTAGTCCTATTTCTCGCCGAGCCCTTTTCCAAGCTGTGTTGTTTATCTTGAAATATGGCCTCGCAAACCTTCCTTTATCTGTACTGCCTCGATAGACAAATACAAACTCAGGGTGGTCACCACGCACAGTTTCGATGACTTCTCTTGCGACACTATTTAAGAAAACACGTTTTGGCTTCCCATTTTTACTTGTGGGTAAGTCAAAAACAGACCAGTTATTTGGTAATTTCACTTCATACTGCCAGCGTAAACCACCAATCAACTTCCCGTTAGCATCTTTTTCAGGGATTATTTCGTGCTCTCTACAGCCAGTCATTACGGCAAACCATGCAGAAAGGTGTAAATGCATGGGTAATTTACGGAAAAGCTCACGTTGTTGATCGTGGCTGATTGGATACCCATTAATCTCTCCTTTGCTCTGATCTTCATATTTCCCAGGTTTGCGCGGCAGAAGTTTTATCCTGGGGGCATGAGCGATCCAGGACATACCATTGTCTTTCCACTCGTGAGCAGCAAGATTTAGTATTAGGCGTAACTTCTCTAGTGACCGATTAACTGTATTGTTTTTACAAGTTTTCAAGCGATTTCTCTTAAAATTGATAAGAGCAGGGTGGTCATTTGATAATTCTTCTAATGGCACACCTCCCATCGCTTCAACTAGCATGTCACAATGGTAAATATCATCTTGATGATTACGGCCATCAATTGTCAGAAGTTTAGTTGCCGCATCTTCAAAATTAAATGGGTAGCGTAGCCCGTGAATTAAACGCTCAAGTTCCTCCTGTTCCCGTTTTTTGTAATATTGCAGGGCTAGGTCGAAATTCTCGATGCCCGTGCTTTCTCGTATGACAACTTTCTTCTCCCTGTATTTGACAGTCTTGTTGATCTGCCAACAAGGGGAGTTTTTTCTCTTTGACAGTCCTGGATATTTGCGCATAATTCCTCCTGAGGAATGTTGCGGTTTAGGCCAGACTGCCCGCTGCGTCTCTTATACTCGTCTATCGCCCAGTTTAGTTCAACCTTTTCATAAAAAAGCCCGCGTTCACCTAATCGAATTTCCTGTCGAATCAATGGCTTAATGTATCGTTCAAATAATGTGCATCCCATATCAAGATAATCATGAGCTCGACAGGCACGAATCCAACGTTTTTCATCCATACGCGGATACCTCACATTCAGTTTCGTGAATAACGCGCTCTAGTGATGAATCTAAGGCCAAATCTTTGAGTTCTTGCCATAAGTCACTGTCTGGTGCATGGGTGTAAGATAGTGAGGTGTGTGATGGTCGGAGAGAGTTCATGCTCTCTGCCAGTATTTCCAAGCGACTTTTGTCTGTAATTGTTTGGTCAGGTCTTTTGTAATTGTGAATTGATTCGATTTCTTTATGGTTACAGAACCAGTGACAAGCATCACGATGACGTGATCCTGCTACATAGGTGTTTGCCCTGTCCATACCAGTTGTGTAATGGACGAAGGTGTCACCATCCACAGTGCAGCCCTGCGAACTGAATACTGTCAGTGCGTAGGCTAGAGCAAAATAGCATCTTCCATCTTCATTAGTGTATTCCTGGGTATTTATGCGAAGATTTTGCCCTGCATCAGTCAATACATGAAACCATGTGATTTCATTTTGATCGAGTTCGATATTGGTGATTTCTCCTAAAGTGCCATTGCTGACTGATAGCGAGTAGTCATTTTTGCAAAACTTTATACGGTCACCGACTGAGAATGAGAATTGAATTTTCTTATCAGATACAAAACAGTCAAGAAGCACTTCTTCTTTTGCTACCTTTCCCTGTGCTTGTCGTAATGTGCGCACACGTTCGCTGATAGCAATTACTTCTTTCCAGCGCTGGGCAACTATCAGAGATGATTTATCTGGGTTTGACTGCTGATAGGCATCCCACTTGGTGACAAGGCGATTTATGGTGTCGTCTCTATCTTTTCCCCATTCAATTAGACCTCGTTGATTAAACTCAGCAAGAGCCACATCTGCCTGGCCTTCACGAAGCTGCATTACTGCAGCACGTGACCAGTCTTCACGCTGGCGGCGAATCGTCTCAATTCTAGAGCATCCTAGACTTTCGGAAAGATAAGGAAGAACACCTGCGTGGCTAATTGCCTGCAATTGCTTATCTTCACCGACCAGAATAATTTTGGCTTTTTCTTTTTTAACCACATCAATCAGTCTGGCCAAGTCTTTTGAACCAACTAGGCCTGCTTCGTCAATAATAAGGACACTTTTTGAATTCACTGGCCGTCGTCCGTGATCTAAATCATTAAACAGCTTAGCTATCGTAAAACTGGTAATACCGGTTTCATCCTGTAACTGGTCGGCAGCCCGTTTGGCAATGGTGGCACCGATCACTTTGAAGCCAGCTTGATTGTAGATATCATTGACAACCGACATGCTGCTCGATTTACCTGCTCCAGCGCTGCCTTGAAGGATATCGCATGATGATTGGCAAACGTTGTGTATAGCTTCTTGTTGTTCCTCACTTATTACATAAGCAGATTCCTTATTATGATTCTGAATAATCTCATCTATATTTTCACGGGCTACTTGGAAATGTTTCACAGCGTTGAGCTGAAGAGCATTTTGGAGCAGTTTTTGTTCAATCTCCATAATTATTTTGGTTGAAAAGATACGATTATGTGAATTGTCTCGACCAATCTCTTTTATATGCCCCATATCTACAAGTTGGCGCACATGGCCTTCAATATCTGTAAGTGTTTGATTATTTAACACACCAAGATCTGCAATGGACTGATAGAGATCCTGTTGACGGAAAACAGAATATTGATCTACTAAGTGATCAATAATTGCGGTTTGTGTTAAAGGGTGGACATGTGTAATTACCGGTTCTGTTAGTAGTTTATTGAGGGAGTCTTGGGTGAACCCTTGCTGATCACATTCTTTAGACCAGCGCTGGAATAAGTCGGGGCGATTTATTTCTGTCTTTTTCTGGCGAGTAAAAAGCTTGACCTTTTCGCCTGCGCGGCTTGCACTTGTCGTTAAGCCTCGCTTTTCTAGTTCTCTGTGGATGTCCTGGCTGCGTTTAGAAAAATGCTTGCAAAGGTCATCATCGATACCGACCACTTCGTAGTAATTGTTTCTATGCTCAAGTTTGATACCTATTTCTTGGAGGTTCGTGGCTAGCGAGGCGCGATAGATACTACCTGCTGCTTTTTGCCACTTAAATAAGTAACGTGATTCAATCGTGCCCCATGTTCCATCGTCTCTAGGAGCTATATTTGCGATCAGGCAGTGTGTGTGAAGTTGAGGATCAAGAGAACGGCTTGTGCTGTGTTCGTATAGCGCGCCAACAAACCCAACTACAGGTTCATGAATTACACCATTGTGCCCTCTACGGGTAATGGCTGCATGGTCTTCAAGTAACTTTAAGCTGCTTAGGACAGCCTCGTTATGGGCTTCCTGTACTTGCCTACGTAAATTAGGTTCCGCACGTGACCAGAGTACAGATACCGATTTTGGTGGACTCATTGTGAGATCCCAGCCTGGTCTGTGTTTATCATTATGCTTCTCGCATAAAACATCCTTACCGTCTGGACTAAAGCCATTAAATATATTCTCATAGGTGGCACGCTCAATATTTCCATGTAAGCCAAGCATGGTTGCACCCAACCCTCGCCATTGACCAGCAGGCTCACCGCCTGAATTATAGTAATCTTCTTTCGCTAAATTAGCGTAGTACGAAATATCAGAGATTACTGCTAGTGACATCATTTACAGTTCTCCTTTTTGCTTTGATTTGATCTCGTCTAGATGATGCGGAATGACTTTTACTATTAGTATTTAGCCATTTAGCAGGTATATGGCCTTCAGCCTGTTTTTTGAAATTTGGTATAGGCCAACAAAGTCTATAAACAGCATCCCATCCAGGAACTAATAAAAAACCTTCTACACCTTTTACACTGGCCTGAGGGAGCTGGGTAAGGGCACTAGCGGTGACAAGTGGAATAGTCTCTCGGTGCCAGTTTATTACCTGTTCATTGTTGGAGCCGGATGAAAAAGATGGTCGTTCGACTTCTTGTGAACCAAAACATTTTGCTGTGTACTCAGCGGTTATTCCTGTTGCTCCGCATCGCATTGCGACGACAGTGGTGAATAAATTAAGCAAGGAATCTGCTCCAAATTCACCATATATATCTTTAATCTGTGAAATTGACTGAGTTCCAATTACCATTCGACAGCCCTTAGACCTACCTAGTGACAACCATTCGGCCAAAGATTCATTTCGAGGTAGATTTCCTAGTTCATCTAAAAATAGCCAGATTTCTCGATGCTCGTCGTCATCCATAGAAAGTCACTAGTGTCCCGTTAACTTCATAAATAGGAGGCCTGATTCATCCATAATTGGTACAATATGTTTGTCGATAACTTATTGAAACAAA
>QIKG01000067.1 GCA_003232965.1 Oceanospirillales bacterium | reverse complement strand
CTGTGACTCGGTGGGTGTCCAGTCAATGACGCCACTGACAGAATCAATAGTCATACCTGAAGGGGCATTGATAAATTCAAATGCAAGCGTGTCGCCGACATCCGCATCGGTCGCGCTGGCCTGTACGCTTAAAAGGGTGTCAAATACCAGGTTTTGATCAGCAGGCACTACCAGTACCGGGGCGGCATTGGGCGTCGGTTCAACCGGCGACTGAACCACCTCAATACTGAATATTTCGGTATCACTCAGCCCACCCGGATCGGTTACCAGCGCAGTAATTTCATTCACACCCAGATCACCGCTGCCCGGGGTCCAACTCAGCATGCCGCTTTGCGGGTTTATACTCACACCCGCTGGCGCGCTGGTCAGACTGAAGGTGAGTACATCACCCAGATTAGGGTCGGTTGCGAAAATCGGGGTCACAAAGGCATCATCTGCCTGCAATACCCGGTTGCCCGGCGGGATCATGTCCGGTGCCTGATTTTGCACTACCGGTTGCGTGGCAGCGCAAATCGTATCCAATACATTAACTACCTGGTCTGCGTTGCAATCTGGATCACCGGGTGCTATCGACCTTTCCAGTATCTGCGCGACGATAATCGGGATGTCATTAACATCAACCACACCGTCATCGTTGGCATCGCCTGGAGGTGCTGCTGCACGGACAATAGAAGTGCTGAAAAGGGTCAACCCAAGGAACAGCGAAAAGGCGACTCCCCTGATACCGCGCTGGTGAAACAACCAGAATATTCCAGCAAATAGCAAAACTAACAGCAGCATAGCCATCAGGCCCAGGGTAGGAACCGGTATTGCATCTACAACAAGCAGTGTGACACTACCGTCCTGGATGCTTGTTGCAGGGACCTGTTGGGCCGAGCCATCGGCCATCACCACATTACTAATCACCACTGGGTAGGCTCCCGCCGGTGCCGTAGCAGATGCTAATAAGGACAGCTCAGCCAGACTACCGCTAATCAATGGCACTTGTGAGTTGCTTGTAATTACTATGCGTATGCTTCCGGGTTGAAGCTGCTGCCAGTCAAAATCATGGCCGACTAGCCCTGTGCCGGAAGTCACCGACTGTGGGCTAAGCACGGTATCATCAAAAGTGAGGTCAAATTGAAGCGCTACAACCGAGCCATCTGTCAGCAAGTCAACTGGGATGATAACTTGCTGTCCGGGCCCGGTCGTAGCATGCCCTCCCTCTAATTCGGGCGCTGCAAATGTACTGCTCGAAACCAACATGGCCATGCATGCCAGAAAGACGCCAACTAGCGGGGTTAAAAGAGTTTTGAAAAGGCGGCCATTATTATTTACAGACTGCCGAACTGATGCCGATTTTACCGATGGGTATACGAGATCCTTAAATAACTCCACAACAATTTTCTCCCAGTAGATTTACCAGCAGCCAATTGGGATGCGGGCATTTTGGAGTATCAGAAAATGCAGGGCAAGCTGCATGACAAAACCAATACATTACATAACATTGCATAACATTTAATATTTATTCGTTGAATTTCAGCGAGTTACATATGCCTTGCTTATTTATAAATAAGCTCAATTTTGAATTATGTTGACACTGTTCTTGTACTGCACAATAATCGGGCAATGATATAAATCTCAACGAGTTAGAATCAGTGTACTAACAAAGGGCGTAGTATTTCCCAGTGAGCACAAACTTGGAAAATCTTGAATACAAATTCGGCAACTATCGGATGTCCAATTCCGAGCAGATGCTGTTTAGAGGCAATCAGAAAGTCCCGTTAAGCACCAAGATCTACTACTTGCTTTTAACTCTGGTTGAAAACACCGGTCAGGTACTGAGTAAGGATGAGATTATTGAGACGGTCTGGCCCGGTCAGATAGTCACCGACACAGCACTCGCACAACAAATATTACGCCTGCGCCAGGTGCTTGAAGATAACAATCGCACACAACCGCTTATCGAAACCCATCGTGGTATTGGATACCGTTTCACTGCAGCAGTCGAAATCCTTAGGGATAGTAATTCAACCACTAGCACAAAGCTGATACCCTATAGCAGATGGCTGGTCTACGCCATAATAGTCCTCTCCCTGCTAGGCTATTGGATCAGCAGCAGAGATGTGGAAATGGCGGGGAGTCAAACCAAGAACTACCTTGAAATGGATAGCGCGATCAGCCTGGCCATTGTTCCCTTGAACAATAAACGCGATTGGTTAAACCTAGGTGGTTTGGATTATTTATCTGAACTGCTAAGCCAGCATGATAAGATCCGTGCCATTAGTCCAGAACCAGAGTGGTACTCATCGGAGTCTCCCGAAAAACTGGCTATTGAGCTCACCACAAACAAGAACATAAATTACACGAGTCTGATTGACATTAGTGAAACTGAAAGTGGTTTTGAACTTAAAGCCAAACTGAGAACCAGTAGTGGAGTCTTGTCTGTAACCAACCTGAGTGCAGCGACACTACCCCAACTCTTTGAAAAGACAGATAAGTGGATTACCGCCAACTTATCTGTGCAGGATCAACTGCAAGATATTGAAACAAGTGTCGTGTATAAGACCGCAGATACATATGCGTTACAGAGTTATTTGCAAGGGGTGTTTGAGATTGAAATGAGTGGCAATGAACAAAAAGCCTCTGATTATTTTCAAGCGGCTGTAAACAAAGACCCAGCTTTTCTAAACGCATGGATCAGATTGGCGAAAACTCACATAGAGTTGGGGAATTTCAAGAAGGCCATTGCCATTGCAACTGCTCACATCGGGACATCAGGTGTTGAAGGAATATCTAAGGCATCCATGGATCTCCATTTCATCACGGCGATGGCCTATGTAAAACTCAGAGATAATAAGCGCGCCCAAGAGAGCATCCAGGTATCCATTGATCAACTCAAAGGTATTAGTGACCCGTATACCAGATTAGCGGCACTGCAGTCATTGACTTTGTTGGCAACGCTACAAGGCGACCTGCAGACGGCAGAAAGTCTTGTGCTGGAACAGCTATCCATTAGCAAAGAATTCTACCCTTTACCCAATTATCTTGGGGAGGTACACCTGACATTGGCAACAATCTATCAGAAAGCCAATAAGTTCGATCGTATGAAGACAAACTTGGATTCTGCCATAATCCTCTTTGAAGAGACTAACAACAGCAATGGCATGATCAAATGCTTCTATCTTATGGTTGACCGCTATACTACTGCAAACATGTTTGATGAAGTGTACCAGCTCACTATACAGGCAGAACCATACCTAGATAAAAGCACCCTCATTGACGATAAAGCATTCTTTTTATATGTTAGCGCATACGGATTAAATTTACGGGGCCATTTTGATCGCGCGCAAAATTATATACAGAGATTGCGTGTTATTGCAGAACAGACAAACAATGACCAATACCTGTTTATGGCTGAGTTTGTGAAGGGGCAGGCTCTTTATGTCCAAAACCGTTTCAGCCAAGCCAAAAATAATATTATTTCCATGAAAGCCACATTCAATGATGGCGGATTCAGCCCATCCAATGAAGATTTTTTTTATAGCAAGGAATTATTGGTTTCTGCAAGGGTGGATCCGCCTGAAAATGCTTTGGCAATGTGGCGACAATATAACAAGCTGTACCCTAACTTGATTCAGCAGTTCCCCGCCACAGTAACCAGGGCAGAAGGGCACATCCATATACGGCTTGGCCAGGTGACCGATGGCATCGGAATACTACTCTCAGCAGAACAGATAGCCCGTGATAAAGAGGATATTCAGGTTGCTAATTACATAGGGTATGAGGTCCTTGAAATACTTCTTGAGCACCCTGAAATGGAATACAAGGACACCATAGACCGCTTGTCCACAACCACCGAATATGATTACTTGTTTTTTAAGCTCAAAGCCCAGTTCCAGGCAAGAGAAGGAAACTATCTCGAAGCCACCATGTTAATGCAGGAAAACAAACTCCGGGCGAATCAGCTTTGGAAACCCGAGGACCAGTTATTGCTGGAAAATTTTCAGCAGAAATCAATATAAAATTGGCAACTACTGATTGAATACATTACTATCCCGTTAACCCACAACGTCATTCAGAACAGCTTATTATGCTGCTCTAGCATCGAAATCATTCAAAGACTTACTGGATACCGGCATCAGAATTAGTTGTGGCACCCGGCAGTAATGTTTCTATTCTGGCACCGCGCGTGGGCATAAATGCCCACCCTACCCTGCGTGATATCTGAGGTATCAGGTTGCTGGATTTATACATCGTCGAAGTCGAAAACTAAATTACCTTCTTGATAGTCTTTTACGAGTTTGGCTGCAGCTGAATATTGATTGTCCGGAATTCGCAAAATATAGACATCGGAGGCGGGGAGCTCGCCAAGCCCGCCTACAAGAAATTCACCGCTGGATTCTACTGCAAAACCTTCGTTTTGTAATAGACCATTAACGATTTGGGCTTCCATGTAATTGGATGATCTGAATACTTTCTTCATTGGCTATTATTTAATCCTAGACTAAAAAAAACCCGGTATATGCCGGGTTTTTTATTTATCACTAGAGTTGAAACTTATTCAGCATCAGCTACAGTTTCTTCTGTCTTAGGTCTATCAACCAATTCTACGATGGCCATCGGGGCTTTGTCGCCTGTACGATAACCACATTTGAGAATACGCAGATAACCACCGGGGCGTTCAACATAACGCGGACCCAGATCGGTAAATAATTTACCTACGGCTTCTTTGTCCCGCAGGCGGTCAAAGGCCAGCCGGCGATGAGCGACGCTGTCTTCTTTGGCTAAAGTAATTAAAGGTTCTGCAACACGCCGCAGTTCCTTGGCTTTAGGCAAAGTAGTTTTAATGATTTCGTGCTTGAACAGTGACGAGGCCATGTTTTTAAACATAGCTTTAC
>QIKG01000272.1 GCA_003232965.1 Oceanospirillales bacterium | reverse complement strand
TCTATCCTTGCAGAGGACATTGCTATTGCTCGTTGAATATCGATATCTTCAATGGCAAAGCCTTCATTTTGTAAATCTCGGTCTTTGCTCCAGACTTGTTGCATATATTGAAGGCGGAACTGCTGAAATTGTTTTGCGGCTTGTAGCCGTTTTTTTTCGTCAAACCAGAAAGACATCCAGCCTTGCACATACTCTGTAGGCCGATACTCGCTCTGCGGCGTTAACCACTCAATTTCGCTAGCGGCTAATAATGGTGTTCCCCCGCCACCGCTAAATCCAACTAATACTCCTGCGGATGCCAGCATACGCATGGCCGCCTGAGTAATGGAGGTTCCATTGCCCAATAAAATAACAGTTGTATTGGCAATGGGGATATTCCAGTATTGATTTTCTTTTTTTTCTTCAGTGAGGTAAAGTACCCGGCCATTTTTTTGCATTACCCGGCACATTTCCAGATAATAAATATTCGCGCGTTTCGAATGTAAAATCGCTTTGAGGTCGGTCAGTGTTTCCATAAAATCCGTGAGGTTCCTCCCTTATTAAATCTTATACTACCCGAAGGATTCTCAAAAAGTGAGAATTTCAAGAAATCTTTACGAAAAGAATACAGGAGGGTGTATTTTAGTTATCAATGCGCCGAACAAAAACTTTACGCTGCACTAGCCTGCCTCAAGTGTGTTAGGTATGCCACACCTAGTGACAGCTAGCTTATGTTATTGCTCCATCCATTGGCCAAATACGCTGGCAAAACGCGCAGGCGATGATGGATCCATATTGAAGTATAGTGATGGTTCGATTAATTCCAGTTCCATTAGTGCGAATCCGCTGGGGGTGCGGATAAAATCTACTCGGGAGTACAGGGGCTTGGGGTTCACTGCAGCAAGCACCTGCCTCGCACAGACCAGTAAGCTGGACTCAGCTTCAATAGTGGTTAACACCCCGCCGTGTTCTTCCTGTACCTTGAAATCACTCTTTTTAGGTGTCTTGAGGATAGCGTGGCTATACTCACTGCCAAAAAAGAACAGCGAAAACTCGCCCTCTGTAACAATACTTTCAATAAAAGGCTGTAAGAGTATAAACAGAAAATAACTTCTTATTTCAGGTTTCAACCTGTCCTATTGATGGGGTGCAGCTCTGGTTTCGATATGAAATATTCGGGCTAAGACTGCCCGCTGTTCTTACATGGATAGGCCGAGGCTACGATTGCAGCCTCGACCAACAGCGCTATTTATAAGCAAGAAAGGTCCCGAGTAGAACCCCAGTTATAAATGACTTCCGATGCCAGCTAGGGCAGCGATAACTATGCCTGTGGCCGTTGTTTATATAGCCATAGTTAGGAAAATAATAACCATTGTTATTGGCGTAGTAGGCTTGGCCATGGTGTGAGCGTTGATAAAAGCGCTGGTTGTTATAGTAGCCATAACTCTTATTTGTATAAAAACTGTGATTGTAGTTGTGCGGAGCACTATAATAATTAACACGGTATGAGTGCCGCTGGTCTTGCCGGTAATGCTTCTTGGCATGTTTCCTGGCTTGTTTATAGTGCTTCTTGGAATGATGAGGGTTGGAATTGTAACCATTGCGATGATCAGATCTGGCACTTGCGGTGCTCGACCAGCCGATTAAAACAAACAAGGTAGTTAAAATAATTAAATACGGGCGCATAGTGTTCTCCTGTGTGTACGCACTGATTCCAGTGCTAGACTCTAATCTAGTCTGGATTAACCATAGCACCAGCTTAGTGAACCGCACCTGAACATCAATTGTAATAGAATAGGGGGCTAGTTTGAGTTAACTTTCAAGGGCAGCACTGTTTAAATGATCCTATAAAACTGTTTTGATAAATTATTGAGGTGTTGGCAGTCGGTAACGGTGCAGCAGTGAAATCTAGTATGATTATGATATGAATAAATTTTACATAGACGCTGATATTAAGAAAGCCGAAACATTGCCAGCAGGATTTTATAAGAGCCAAGAGGTTTTTGATAAATTAAAAGAAAATGTTTTTGTAAAATCATGGCAGTGGATTGGCGATGAAAATACGCTAGTCCCATTATCGGAGAGTGTCTATCCACTTGTATTACTGGATAATTATTTATCCGAGCCTCTATTGCTTATTCGGAATAAGGAAAATAAAACGCTCTGTTTAACCAATGTGTGTACCCATCGTGGGAACTTGATTATAGACAACCCCAAAAAAGCTAAAAACTTGATATGTATGTACCATGGAAGAAAATTTGGGCTTGATGGTAGTTTCCAAAAAATGCCCAAATTTAATCAGGCTGAAAACTTTCCACGACCTTGCGATAACCTGCATGAATTTCCCCTTAAGAAACTTGGTTCTCATCTATTCGTTGGACTTGATCCTGCCTTTGACATTTCTGAAGTAATTGATGTCATGAATGAACGCATTGGGTTTTTACCGCTTAATGAATTTAAAATTAATGAATCTCTAAGCAAGAATTACATTGTAAATTGTCATTGGGCATTGTATTGCGATAACTATTTAGAAGGGTTTCATATTCCATTTGTGCATAAAGACTTGAATGCTGTTTTAGATAGCAGTAGTTATACGACGGAAATATACGAGCATGCTAACTTGCAAATCGGCTATTCCAAAAGCGGCGAAGAAGTATTCAACTTGCCAGAAGGGCATGTAGATTTTGGTAAAAATATCGCTGCATATTATTATTGGATATTCCCCAACATGATGTTTAATTTTTACCCATGGGGATTATCAATAAATATCATAAAACCGTTAAGTATAAATAAAACCAAGGTTGCCTTTATAACTTATGTTTATGATGAAACAAAATTGAATGCGGGTGCCGGTGCACTCTTAGATAAAGTAGAGCGAGAAGATGAATTCGTTGTAGAAGGCGTGCAGAAAGGGCTTCAATCTCGATTTTACAAAGCAGGAAGGTTTTCGCCAGCTATGGAAAAAGGCGTTCATCATTTCCACATGCTACTCGCAAGATATATGAATGATATACAGTAACGCGATTATCCAAAACTGGACATAAACCATGAAAAAATCAATCCTAATCCACGGCATAATCCACGGGACACACACCTATTAGCCAGATTCAGGTTTTTGTCACGAGAAGAATTTGGTATTTGCCGACAGGAAACTGAGTAACTCAACTCAAAATCAAACATGCTCATTAATCAGAGTCTCCTTAACTGATCTGCTATCAATAATATGAGAATACGTGTTCGCTCAGCTTGAACTAGAATTCTGACTATTTGCAGGCATTTGCTGATAATTACAGGCATCTGAATGCTTTGCTCGAGCGCTGCCTGTATAATTCTTTGGATATTCTGTTAACGCTAATTACCATAATTTACCCAGGAACTGCATGCCCCAGCCTGAAATCCAGATACTAAAGTTCGGTGGTACTTCAGTGGCCAGCTTGCGCCAATGGCAGTTTATAGCCGATCTTTGCAGACAGCGATTAGCGGCAGGCCATCGCTTGTTGTTAGTGTGTTCTGCAATTTCTGGTATTACCGATTTACTTGAATTGATGGTGCTTGCTTGCAAAACACAGGATAAAGCGGTTGTGGCTGCTCATCTAGCTGCTTTAGAAGAACAACATTTGCAATTAGCCACGGCACTGGGTATCGATTTTTCAGTTGAACTGGAAGCCACAATCGAGCGTTTGAAAGGCTATCTGGCAGATAGCGATTTATCGCCCGCTACACATGCCCAAATACTTATTACTGGTGAATACTTGAGCACTCGGCTGGGGTATCGTTGGCTAGCGCAACAGTCACTGGCAGTTGGTTGGCATGTAGCCACTGATTTACTCCGTTGCGAATCACCTGCCGGGAATGACTGGCGTGGGTATTTGCAGGCAGATGCTGTGGCAGCAGTTAATTGTACGCAAGATTTATTTTCTGATGCAAAGCCGTTGCTAATTACCCAGGGTTTTATTGCCGAATCTGCTACAGGAGAAACCTGTTTATTGGGTCGTGGTGGCTCGGATATTTCAGCTATTCTGATGGCCTCAGGATTGACTGCTCAAAGCGTAGAGATATACTCCGATGTGCCTGGGGTGTTCAGTGCCAATCCTCATTTATGTGATAGCGCCCGACTGCTGCTTGAACTGGATTATACCGAGGCATTAGAAATAGCAGCGAGCGGTGCTGGAGTGATTCATCCACGCGCGATTCGCTGTGCCCAGGACCACGGCATTGAAATCCAGATGCGGCAAACGGGTACAACTGATTTTTTAGGCACCCGTATTTTTGAGCCCAAGCTCCCGACACTTTCAACCCAGCCAGTAAAGGCCATCAGCCTGCGCGGGAATATGCTCGCATTGTTATTGGAAAGCCGTGATCAGAATCGACAAGTGGGGTTTTTGGCGAAAGTTTTTGCGCTTTTCTCAGAGCACGGCTTGGCGATTGAGCAAGTAGCAACTTCTGAGACCACCACTACGCTGAGCTTGCATCAAGCAGAAAACCGGATTGACGAGCAATTGCTGAAACGCTTGTCAGCAGCTTTGAGCCGGCACTGCAAGCTAACACTGCTACCACCGGCAACGGCACTGACGGTAGTCGGGCGGGGTATTCGTACCCGCCTTGAAGCGATTACCGCTGCACTGGGAGGTTTCAATCAGAGTCGTTTGCTAATGGCATCAGTTTCGGCCAATGATATTGCCTGTACCTTGCTGGTTCCTGAGGCTGATAGCCATGCTTATTTGCTGGCCCTGCATAAAAAACTGATCGAATCGTCGGCGTCTGTGATACCAGCATTTGGACCGTCGTGGACGGCGTTACAAACTGAATCAAACAGCTTGAATTATGACCCGCGCAAGGCCGAAACATTCCATTTTAGTAGCTGTGAGTTTGACTCGGTGACAGGTATTGCCAGACTCGGATATCGTTTTGATGATCACGCCGAGTTTTTTGAAACGATTACTTTCAATGCTGAAGGTAATGCACTGCAATTTAAACATGCTGAAGCTCATCAGGCATTTATGAA
>QIKG01000275.1 GCA_003232965.1 Oceanospirillales bacterium | reverse complement strand
TATGGTCTGGGCCGTACTGGACTGGAATTAGCCGGCATTTGGTTTTTACGAATCCATAGGCGCGCAGACAGAAAACCAATGGGCAAAATACCGTCTTGAAGACACGAATGCACACTCGTTCAGTGCTGACAAAGTTTCGATAAACCCTAAATAATCCTTAGGAATCACTATGTATTATGAACCGCTTCTAATCCCCCTCCTGCCGGTTTAATTCTAATAGTCTGGCTGGCCATGTATGCAAGCCGTTTAACTGAGATGAAGCGCAAGGGCATAGACCCGCAAGACTTTGCCGACACTGCAACCAAGAATGAACTACTGAAAAATGTTGCCGCAGCATCTGATAATTTTAAAAATCAATTTGAACTACCCATGCTGTTTTTCATTGCCATACTAACCGCGCTAATACTAGTGATTCACAGCCCATTATTAAACTCACTGGCGATGGCATTCGTGCTTCTGCGGATGGTACATAGCTTTGTACACATCACTTATAACAAGATAATGCATCGTTTTGTAGCATACGCACTTAGTTCGTTCGCACTGATCGGTATGTGGGTGGTGATTGCCGCCAATGTTATTACGCGATAATAAACATCAGCAGATGCGGCTATAAATCAGGCATATATCAGCTATGTCCGAATCTATAAGCAAGCGTAGTTCGCGCCACAACTTTATAGTGGCAGTTGCCAGTCTATCGTCTCACGATTGTTAGCCGCAAGATATGCATTCGCGAGGGAAAAGTGCTGGCAACCAAGAAATCCACGGTGGGCGGATAATGGCGAAGGGTGTGGCGCCTTGAGAACGCAGTGTTTACCACTATCCAAAAACTGACCTTTGCGCTGCGCATAAGCACCCCATAACATAAACACCAAGTGCTCAGATTCAACATTCAAGGCTTCAATCACCCGGTCAGTAAAACTTTCCCATCCCTTAGCCTGATGCGCACCGGCATTTCCTTGTTCAACCGTAAGTACGGCATTTAACAACAACACCCCGTTTTCTGCCCAAGGTTTTAAGTAACCGTGACTGGGAGCCACAAAGCCGATATCGGCTTGTAACTCTTTATAAATGTTTCTTAATGAAGGCGGTATAGCAACACCCTGCGGTACAGAAAAGGACAAGCCATGTGCCTGCCTCGGCCCGTGATAAGGGTCCTGACCGATAATAACGACTTTTACATCCTCGAAAGCAGTAGTATTCAGAGCATTGAAGATTTTTTCCCCGGGAGGAAAAACCTGAGCGCCTGCCTGCTTGCGCTGAAGTAAAAACTTACGCAAGTTCTGCATATACTCTTGCTCAAATTCCGCTCCAATGCGGCGCTTCCAACTCGGTGATAACCCAATTTCAGCCATAGCGTACATTTATCCTGCAGATCTTATGGTTTTAGCATATCCTAGCCTCAATCTTAAATGGATAAGCATTCAGATGAAACCAATTAAAACTGATGTCCTAATTATCGGCGCTGGCCCAGTTGGCTTGTTCCAGGTTTTCGAACTCGGCTTGCTCGATATTAAAACCCATGTTATTGACGCCCTGCCACAGGTTGGCGGGCAATGCGCTGAGCTTTATCCGGAAAAACCAATTTATGATATTCCTGCTTATCCGCAAATTGGGGCCCAGGAACTGATAGAAAAATTACTCTTGCAGATTGCCCCGTTCAAACCTGAATTCCACCTACAACAAATGGTCAGCGCTGTTGAAAGGCAAGAAGACCAACGCTTTTTGGTGACCACCAGCACCGGCACACAATTTAACTGCGCTGCAATTATTATCGCCGCCGGACTCGGGCCCTTCCAGCCACGCCGTTTACGGATTGTCCAGGCTGACCAGTTTGAAGGCTCGCAAATCAACTATAAAGTTGGTGACAAATCTGCCTTTGCTGGTAAAAAGCTAGCGATTCTCGGTGGCGGTGATTCAGCCCTGGATTGGGTCTTGGAACTCGCGGCTGAAACCGAGCATATCTCTCTCATCCACAGGCGCGCAGAATACCGGGCCCAGCCTGCCTCGGTGAATAAAATGCGCGCTTTGGTTAACGCTGGCAAAGTTAATGAATACTGCGCCCATGTCGCTGGACTTGAAACCACCGATCAACGCCTCAGCAAGCTGAATTTGCAATTTCTGGATGGCGAAAAGAAAACCCTGAATATCGACTCGGTATTGGTGTTCTGGGGGCTTTCACCAAACCTTGGCCCAATTGCAAATTGGGGCCTGGAGATAGAAAAGCGTCAACTGCCCGTTGATACCGAAAAATTTCAAACCAGTGAGACCGGTATTTATGCTGTCGGTGATATCAACACTTACCCCGGCAAGAAAAAACTGATCCTCAGTGGCTTCCACGAAGCCGCTTTAGCAGCCTTTGCGATCAAGTCCTACCTAGAGCCCGGCAAGCGAGTTAATCTGCAATACACCACCACAAGTGCGCTTATGCAGGAACGGCTGGGGGTTAAAAAAGACTAGAAAAAACTGGTTTTTTTGAAAAATAGCTTGAAGTTTCGGCAAAACCTACTATTATTAATGGTATGCGGTTCATCGCACAGGTTCCCCCCCTTTTCTGTGTAATGATCTCATCATGCAGATGAACCGCATTCTTATTTTACTCACAGCCTAGGCGCACCTTTTTAATTAATTATTTGATCACATATTACGCCGATATTCTCCACCCACAGAGTACAGCGTGTTCGACATCTGTCCTAACGAGCAAGACCTGGCCACCTCCATCAGCATGGCAAAAGTATTTTCCCGTTGGCGGGCAGTATGCGCCAATGCATCCAACAACGCTGCACTGTCAGCCTGATTCACTGTCCTGAACGCTTCTACCGCAGAAACCTGCGCGTTTTTCTCAGCAGCGGTAGAACGAGCCAGTTCTGCAGGTTCAGTCGCTGGTTTGTCAGCGTTCGCATCTAGAAATGTATTTACGCCGATAATCGGCAGGCTACCATCATGTTTTTTGTGTTCATACAGCATCGACTCTGCTTGAATCTTGCCGCGTTGATACATAGTATCCATAGCACCCAAAACACCACCACGATCAGATATTCTCTCAAATTCAGCATATACCGCTTCTTCTACCAATTCGGTCAGCTCTTCGATAATAAAGCTTCCCTGAAGCGAATTTTCACAAACATTCAGTCCCAGCTCACGGTTAATAATTAACTGAATAGCAACCGCCCGACGCACCGATTCTTCAGTTGGTGTGGTTATTGCTTCATCATAGGCATTGGTGTGCAAGCTGTTGCAGTTATCATAAAGTGCATACAGCGCCTGCAAGGTTGTACGAATATCATTAAACTGGATTTCCTGGGCATGTAGGGAACGACCGGAGGTTTGAATATGATATTTGAGCTTTTGCGAGCGTTCTGAAGCACCGAAGCGTTCGCGCATGGCGCGCGCCCAAATTCGTCTAGCCACCCTGCCAATCACCGCATACTCGGCATCCATACCATTAGAGAAAAAGAAGCTTAAATTACCAGCAAAATCATCTATTTTCATACCGCGAGCCAGGTAATACTCAACGATGGTGAAACCGTTTGAGAGCGTGAAAGCCAGTTGCGAAATTGGATTCGCGCCGGCTTCGGCAATATGGTATCCGGAAATCGACACCGAATAAAAATTACCGATCTTATTGTCGACAAAAAACTGTTGGATATCGCCCATCATCCTGAGCGCAAATTCAGTGGCAAAAATACAGGTGTTCTGGGCTTGATCTTCCTTGAGAATATCCGCCTGAACCGTACCCCGGACCGTTTTCAATGTTTGTTCACGAATACGCTTATAAGTCTCGCTATCTAGCAACTGGTCACCGGTTACGCCTAACATCGCCAGACCTAGACCGTCATTTGTCGAGGGTAGTTTACCTCGATATTCTGGTCGAGAACCCGGACCTAACAAGCTATTCATTGTTTTCTCGGCGGCTTCCCATTGATTATTCTCTTTCAGGTATTTTTCCACCTGCTGATCAATCGCAGTATTCATATAAAACGCGAGTATCATCGGTGCCGGGCCATTAATGGTCATCGACACTGAGGTTGTGGGCGCACACAGATCGAAGCCTGAATAGAGCTTTTTCATATCATCAAGGGTTGCAATAGAGACACCGGAATTTCCGATCTTGCCAAAGATATCTGGCCGCAGATGTGGGTCTTCCCCATAAAGTGTTACCGAATCAAATGCGGTAGATAATCGTGCCGTGGGCTGACCTGCGGCCAATAAATGGAAACGACGGTTAGTCCGCTCCGGAGTACCCTCACCTGCAAACATGCGGGTAGGATCTTCTCCCGCACGACGGTAGGGAAATAGACCGGCGGTGAAGGGATAATAGCCCGGTAGATTTTCTGTCAGCAAAAACCTTAAAACTGATCCCCAATCGGTATACGCGGGCAAACCAAGCTTGGGTATTTTTAAGGCGGACAGACTTTCGACAAAATTTGCCCCTGTAATTTCCCGATTTCTGACCATATAACTAAATTGTTCGGTTCGAGCCTGGGCTTTTCGGGAAGGCCATTCCCTTAATAACTGCAGGCTTTCACCAGACAATTCGTGTAGCGCCTCATTATAGCGTTCACGCAGGATTTTAAGGCTAGGATCAGCGCTAGCTGTAATCTGCTCTGGCAAATAACTGGCGAGTTGATCCGGCAATGCGCTATCTTCCAGCGTTTGCAACGCAATATAAAGACTTTGCAGTGTCCCGGCGGCCTCTATTTGGCGTTCGATTGTGAGTTTTATAGCACGGCCGTTTTCGGTAATTTCTGCCAGGTAACGCTGCCTTGCCGCCGGAATCAACACGGTTTCTCTAGGGGCTTTTATGCGGGTATCAATCGCTGGCTGCCAATCTGCCAAGGGCAGTTCCAGTGATTCCTGTAACAATCTGCACAGGTTCGAGAACATCCAGCTCAAGCCGGGGTCATTAAACTGGCTGGCAATGGTCGGGTACACAGGCACTTGCTCATCCGGCATATCGAACGCCAGATTGTTGCGCTTCCACTGTTTACGGATATCTCGCAAGGCATCTTCTGCACCCCGACGGTCATATTTATTGAGCACCACCAGCTTGGCAAAATCGAGCATGTCGATTTTCTCTAACTGGCTGGCAGCACCGAAATCGGAGGTCATTACATACATCGGAAAATCGACCAGATCGATTTCAGAGTCTGATTGACCAATGCCTGCTGTTTCAACCAGTACTAAATCAAAGCCACTGGCTTTAAGGAAAGCGATAATGTCGCGTAACATCGCGCTGGTGGCCCGATGCTGTCGCCGGGTCGCCATCGAGCGCATATAGATATTCCCGTGGCGCAGGCTGTTCATACGAATACGGTCACCCAGTAATGCCCCGCCGCTACGCCTACGGGTAGGATCAACCGCCAGAACTGCGATGCGTTTTTCCGAAAAATACTGTTGAAAGCGGTTCAGTAACTCGTCGGTTAAACTGGATTTTCCAGCGCCGCCAGTACCGGTTATGCCTATCACCGGTGCCTGTGAACTAACTGCTAGCCATGCTTTGGATTTCAGTTTTAGCTCGGCATCGCCGAAGCTATCATTTTCGATAGCGCTTATC
>QIKG01000309.1 GCA_003232965.1 Oceanospirillales bacterium | reverse complement strand
ACTGGTACAAATGGGCAATGGTGCACACGCACTGGCCACGCAAATATTAGGTAACGCCGATGATGCTGCAGATGCAGTGCATGATGCTTTTACCAAGGTGCTGCGTCGGCCGGAGACTTACAAGGTCAGCAACGGTCCGTTAAAACCCTGGTTTTTTCGGATTGTTCGCAATGGTTGTATTGATGTAATCAGGCGTCTGAACTCATTGAGGCTAGTCCGGGGCCTGAAAGTCTGGCGGAAAGTAGCCAGCGGGATGAGGCTCTGGGGCAAGCACTAGCTGAATTAGCACCAGGGCAACGCGAAATTATCGTTTTACGGGATTACTTGGACCTGAGTTATGCGGAAATTGCAGAGATTCAGGAAATTGCTCAAGGCACTGTGATGTCACGGTTGCACCGGGCGCGAATGGCTTTAAAAAAGGAACTGACCCGAGATGAGCAAGCATGAAAAAAATGTAGACCAGCATGTGGGCGAATTACTTTCCGGTCTGCTCGATGGTGAGTTGACGCAGCAACAGCGTCAGCTGGTAAAACTTCATTGTGAAACTTGTGCGGAATGCCGCGAAAACTTGGAAAATCTGCGGCAACTGCGCCAACGAATTAGTGATTCCCGTCTTAGCGAACTTGGTGAAGATCTATGGAGAGAGAATATGAATGATAAAAAAGTAACTACACCCCGTAGTATTGGTTGGCTAATGCTGATTGGTGGTTTAGTGGTTATTTCTGGAATATTTCTAATCGCATTTATTTTTAGCGACGAGGTTCATATAGGAATGAAAATAATTATGGTTGCTATATATGGTGGTTTGGCAACTTTATTATACTCAGTATTGCGGCAGAGGCTGATAGAACGAAAAACAGACAAATACAAAGATGTGGAGATCTAAAATGTTAGTAGTAACTAGTGACACTGTGGCAGCACATAAAATTGTAAAAACACTCGGGCTGGTGCGTGGAAATACTATCCGCGCCCGGCATGTTGGAAAAGATATTCTCGCCGGTTTGCGTAATATTGTAGGTGGTGAAATCCACGAATACACTAAATTGATGGCTGAAAGTCGTGAGCAGACCCTGGACCGAATGGTGGCTGAAGCTGAGGGCTTGGGCGCCAATGCGATAATTACCACGCGTTTTACCACTTCAGTTATTGTTGGTGGTGCTGCGGAGTTGCTTGCTGTTGGTACGGCGGTAATAATTGAGGCTGAGTAAACTCAGTGTTAAAAAAGCAGCAGGCGTATTCACGCCTGCTGCAGGTCTGGTCTGATTACTGTACTAAGTGAATAGCTACGCGTGCAACTGGGTTGCGCCAGTCAAATTCTTCTGTACTCAAGTCCCCATTACCTTGAATACCATTGCTGACATAAACATAGCCTTCAGCGTGCCCTTCAGAAAACGGTGTTCCGCCACAAAATGGACCAGGTATGCTGGCACATAACTCGTCATTAAGTTCGGACCCGGCATCATAAACTCTGGCAAATGCGACAGTGCTTGGGCCGTGGTTCCTTGGTAGCCGGATAGAATTAATGGCAAAGAATGCGTCATTGGTTGGTAATAACATGCTAGCTACACTGAAGAGTCTGTGGCTGTTTCTTCCTTCGATCATGAAAGTAACAGTTTCACCTGGCCCTAACATCCCGCTAGTAGTGGTAGTGGCATAGACATTTGAACTATCATCAAGCACCATTTGAAGTGGACCTGTATTACCGCCTTCTGCGAGGTCGGCGAGTTCATCACTGGCTTGTTGGCCAAGTTCGAACAGTGCAATGTTGCGATTGTGAACGACGCCTAACAGGGGGGTAAAGCTAACACCCTTACTGAGGTTTGTAACTGTCACTTCATAGGTTCTAGTGCCAGTATCACCGGCCCAAGCCATGCTGCTCAAGAGTAAACCGGCAGTTATTACTGTCAATATTTTTTTCATTTTTTCTCTCCATATAATTTTAAAGTTAATCAGCAGCACAGCAGCTGTTGATGCAAACCATTATGTGCCTAGAAAATCACACGAAGATCACGCTTTAAATAAAAATTAGGTGCTTGAAACACAATTTAACTCATTGAATATAGGAGATATTAATTTAAATTAAAGTTTTCTGTGATACTTTCGTTAGATTTCAGGTCTATGTAGTGACGATAATTAACTGAGCGCACAGATGAAAACACATAATGTACTGGTAATTGAAGATGAACACGATATTGCTGAATTAATTCAACTGCACCTTAAAGATATCGATTGTGAAGTGACCATAGCTCGTGACGGTCATCAGGGGATGCGCTTGGCGTTATCGCGGCAATGGGACTTAATAATGTTGGACTTGCGTCTACCAGGCCCCGATGGCTTGAGCATATGTCGGGCAATTCGCAGTGACCAAACTTATACACCTATATTGATGTTGACCTCAAAGTCTTCTGAACTGGACCGTGTACTGGGGCTTGAACTGGGTGCAGATGATTATGTCACCAAACCGTTTAGTGTCTCGGAGTTAATGGCTAGAGTTAAGGCAATTTTTCGACGGGTTGAATCTCTGAATAAACGCTATTCGGAGGCTGAAGAAAACATCAATTTTGGCGCTTTTATTGTCGATACAGCCGGGAGGGAAGTCTCGATGAACGGCCAGCCTATTGCCTTAACGGCGCGTGAATTTGACTTGCTATTGCACTTCCTACGCCACCCCGGTCAGGTGTTTTCACGCTCACATTTACTTGATAGTGTCTGGGGTTGTGGTCATGACGGTTATGAACACACGGTAAATTCACATATTAACCGCCTGCGTGCAAAGATCGAATCCAACCCGTCTCAACCAGGGTATATCGTCACGGTTTGGGGGGTTGGTTATAAACTGGATGCCAGACCACAAGACATTGGCCATATGCGAGCGAAAAACTCTAATGTTGTGTCTTTGTATCAATGAAGACACTATTTGCCAAGCTTTCACTGGCACTGCTTGCAATTGTGATATTAACCGGTAGTGCTTTTTTTCTGGTAGAACGCTATAGCACAATAAATTATTATGAGGAAATCACCCAACGCTTGAATGCTTCCATTGCCATGTATGTAACCGGTGAACGGCAGTTAATAGAAGATGGCAGAGTCAATACACAAGCGCTAGCGCTACTGGGGCAGCAGGCAATGGTCATTAACCCTACGGTAGAAATATATCTACTGGATCCCCAGGGGAAAATACTTGATCACGCCATGCCACCAGAATCGGTGCAGACTGACCAAGTGCGACTTGGACCTTTGTTGGAATTAATTAGCGGCAATGCACAGATGCCGCTGCGCAGCACCGATCCGCGTAACAAGGCGCGTGAAAAAGTATTTTCGGCGCACCCGGTTATGTATGAAGATAAGTTACAGGGATATCTTTATGCCGTTCTTGGCGGGCAAAAATATGATGAGCTCGCCGATAGTATTCGGGATAGTTATGTTCAAAGAGTCAGCTTTGGCGCATTAATAGCAATAGTGATAGCGGCTTTTTTAGTTGGTTTATTAGTATTTGCTTTAATGACCCGGCGTTTGTCCCGCTTAACTCAGGATGTGAAGCGGTATACGGATGCCGGATTTGATCCTGAGGTGGTTGCAAACCTAGAACAAATCGACACTATGCCGCCTGATAATGACGATGAAATCAGTCAATTGCACCGCGCTTTCGGGCGCATGGCGAATAAAATTCGGGAGCAATTTGAACACCTGAAAGAAACCGATCGTTTACGCCGCGAACTGGTGACCAATGTATCGCATGACTTGCGCACACCATTGGCATCCATGCACGGCTATGTGGAAACCCTGTTGCTCAAGAATGATGTTCTAACAACAGAGGAGCGGTTACATTACCTTAAAATTACTCGCAAACACACCAAACGACTTGGCCAGCTGATTGGCGACTTATTCGATTTAGCGCGGCTGGAATCGCATAGCATTCACCCGCAACTGGAAAACTTTTCGCTGGCTGAACTGCTACAAGATGTAGCTCAGGATTTTGAGCTTGAGGCTGAGGTAAAAAACATCAAGTTGAAACTGCACGGGGGTCAATCAGAATCAGTGGTCTATGCAGATATTGGGCTGATCCAGCGAGTACTGGAAAACCTGATTCGTAATGCCCTCAAGTTTACCCCAGTAGGCGGCGAAATCAGTATTGATTTAACCCCGCAATCTGACTCCATAGCAGTAGTGGTTGCAGACACCGGCTGTGGTATTGCCGAAGATGATATCAAGCGGGTATTCGACCGCTATTATCATACTGATCAGAGTGCAGAAGGTAATTCCGATGCAGCAGGCCTGGGACTGGCTATTGTTAATAAAATTCTGGATTTACATGGCAGCCGCATTACCGTCAGCAGTGTTGTTAACCAGGGCACCCGCTTTGAATTCGATTTGCCTACCCGGAAAACAGCTTGATAATAACGGCGAAGTTATCAAGTTGGTAGGCTGTTTGTTCGAGTGCATCACTTTGGATTTATACACAGCCTCAGTCGCCAGCTCTAGGTCCTAGACTTCCTGGCCACTGCGACCCAGTGTAAGCCTATTCATTGCAGGAATGTATTGATAGCATACAAGTCCTGCACTAAATCGGGCAGTATTCTTTAGCAAAAAAATCAAATATCCTACGCGCATGTTCTGCTTGGTAATTTATACTATACCCAGTAAATAATAAAGAAATGAAACTCGCCGTATGAACAAAATCAATGACACTCTCCAGCAGGTCTTCGGCCTGCAAGAATTCAGACCCTATCAGCAGGAGATTATCGATTGCCTGATATCAGGCGGGGATGCCTTTGTGTTGATGCCTACCGGTGGCGGCAAGTCACTGTGTTATCAGTTGCCGGCACTTTGTCGTGAGGGTATGGCAATAGTGGTTACACCTTTGATTTCGCTGATGAAAGATCAGGTTGATGCACTACAAGCGAACGGTGTTAGCGCCGAACTATTTAATTCATCTTTAAGTGCTGCTGAAGCCTCTGCGGTGCTTTCAAAAGTTCATGCGGGCGCGCTCGATCTTTTATATGTTGCACCGGAAAGAATCATGAGTCCCGGCTTTATCCATTCTTTGCAATCCCTGAAAATTGCCCTGATTGCCATTGATGAAGCCCATTGTGTTTCCCAGTGGGGGCATAACTTCCGCCCCGATTATGCCGGGCTTGGGCAGTTACGGGAGCATTTCCCCGAAGTTCCGCTAATTGCATTAACGGCCACAGCAGACCCGCATACCCGTGAAGATATCGTCCAGGTATTGGGATTGCAAAAT
>QIKG01000237.1 GCA_003232965.1 Oceanospirillales bacterium | reverse complement strand
GCTGTAGAAAAACCCGTTGCTAAAACTACTCGCAGCAGAAAACCGGCTGAGAAAAAGCCCGCGACAGCTAGTGAAGCTAAGCCTGCAAAGAAAGCTGACACAGCAGCACCGACCTTAGAGAAAGTTAGTAAAACAGCGGAAAAGACAGCTGACAAGCCAAGCCAAGCTCCCGTTACTAAAAAAGCTGATGCTAAAGAACCAGTGGCTAAAAAAGCAGTAGCTAAAAAACCCAGCACCTCAAGCGGTCTGGAAAACGCACCATCCGCTGCGGCCGAGCCACCACCGGGTCTGTTTAAGTTAAAAAGCAGTGCTGATGGAAAGATTAAGGTCGAGCCGTTGAAGAAAAACCCGTTGCAGGCTTCGATTGATGCCTCAAGGACAAAGTCTGATTAAGTAGAACACTTTAGCCGGGGTCAGTACATTCATACTGCCCCGGCTATTTTGATTTAGTGATTTTCGACCTCAATAATACCGTAACGCAAGGCCAGCTTCATCAGTTCAACTTCCTTGTGGACATTTAGTTTGTCATAAACACGATACTTATAAGTTGCCACCGTTTTCGGACTTAACTTCATAGTCTCGGCGATTTGCGGCGCACCCATCCCCTGCATAAGCATCAAAGCAACCTCCATTTCCCGTGAGGTTAGATTATCAAACGGCGATTGACTAGCTCCAGGCAATAACGACAGTGCCAGTCTCTGGGCAATATCACCACCAATATAGCGTTTACCACAAGCAACTGAGTGAATCGCCTCCAGCAGCTCTGATGCTTCACAACCCTTGGTAAGATACCCTGTTGCACCGGCATCCAACAATTTAGATGGATATGGCGATTCAGTATGCACTGTGAGAATAATAATCCGCGCATCCGGGCTAGCCTGACGTAAGCGTTTAGTTACTTCAAAACCAGACAAACCCGGCATCGAAATATCCAGCAACACAACATCCGGTTTCAGGTCGCGGTTTTTAATGATTGCCTCTTCGCCATCACCCGCCTCGCCAACAACCTCAATACCAGGGTCACCACTAATAATATGGCGCAAACCAGTTCTCACTAAATCGTGATCATCTACAATCAATATCGTAATCATCCTATATCCTCTCCTCGGTTTCCGAGCAACCTCAACGGCTCCTCTTGCTAACCATACTGCACCGTATTGAAGCCATCTGTAAGCACAAATTTACGATGCCTCATGTAGGAAATTTACCATACTTAGAGTAGTAAAAATATATTTCACTAAATAACTAGTCAAAATAGCAGATATTGGTTAAAATTCGCAGCCTGAACCGTACCGAGCAAATAATCGGTAATTCACCCAACAAGGAGAGGTGGCAGAGCGGTTGAATGCACTGGTCTTGAAAACCAGCATAGGTTAATAGCCTATCGAGGGTTCGAATCCCTCCTTCTCCGCCAATAAACAAGCCCCGCAACTGCGGGGCTTTTTTATTGGTGGAGTGAGGGATGAGAACCCTCGTGTAACGCGAAGCGTTACTGGGTTCGAAAAATTCGTCTGGAACGAATTTTCACGAGCAAAGCGAGCCCGAAGGGGGAGGCACATGGATGTGCCGAATAATCCCTCCTTCTCCGCTCTACAAGCCACCACAAAGACCAAACTAAACTCTCTAGATTCCGGATAATGCTACCCGTATTTCCGTAAATGACGTCTTTTGGTCGCCAAGCAAAGCGAAGGCGCCCGCAGGGCTCAAGCCATGAATAGCTTGAGACTATCCCTCCCCCGCACTATAAGCTACCACCAATCTAAACCCATTAGATTCCGGATAATGCTATTCGCATTTCAGGAAAGACGAACTATGTTTATAAACCCCGCAAATGCAGGACTCTAATTCAAGCAAGCTGCCTGGCAGTGTTTTGGGTGTTTGAGCAAACCCTGACTTTCTAGAATCAGCCCTACACCTCTTGCCAGTACCTATCCACGCCTATGCAACTATCTGTTAAAATTCGCCTCTACAATCATTAGTTACAAAACCAGGATCTTCAATGACTACAGCAAAAATCATTTATACCAAAACCGATGAAGCCCCAGCATTGGCTACGCGTTCGTTATTACCCATTATTCGTGTATTTGCCAAAGCTGCGAAGATTGAAATTATATCCACTGATATCTCGCTGGCTGGGCGAATACTGGCTAAGTTTCCGGAGTATTTAAACTCTGAGCAGCAAGTTAATGATGCCTTGGTCGAACTTGGTGAAATGGTATTGAAGCCCGAGGCAAATATTATCAAACTGCCTAATATCAGCGCCTCCGTACCGCAACTCAAGATGGCAATTAAGGAGCTTCAACAAAGTGGCTATCAACTGCCTGACTACCCTGAAGACCCTAAAACCGAGGAAGAAATAAAAGTAAGGGCGCAGTATGATAAGGTCAAAGGCAGCGCAGTTAACCCGGTATTACGCGAAGGTAATTCGGATCGGCGAGCGCCCTTGGCAGTTAAAAACTATGTACGCAAGAACCCGCACTCAATGGGTGCATGGTCGGCAGACTCTAAAACCCATGTTGCCAGCATGGAAGCCGCTGATTTTTTTGCGACAGAGCAATCTCGTTGCTTGAGTGCCGCTACTAATGTTCGCATTGAACTAACTGACAATGAAGGTAATACGCAGGTATTAAAATCATCCATAGCTGTGCTTGAAGGCGAAATCATTGATGCATCGGCACTTAGTAAGAATGAATTGAGAAAGTTTATCGCTGCTCAAATCACGCGCGCCAAAGAAGACAATGTGTTGTTTTCCCTGCACCTGAAAGCTACCATGATGAAAGTCTCAGACCCGATTATCTTTGGTCACTTTGTTGAAGTTTATTATCAGGAAGTGTTTAGCCAGCATGCTGACTTATTCGCTGAAATTGGTGTTGATGCCCGCAATGGATTAGGTGATATATATAACAAAATCAAGTCTCTACCTGCAGAGAAACAAGCGCAAATAAAAGCAGATATCGAGGCTGTTTATGCCTATCAGCCTGGCCTTGCTATGGTTGATTCAGATCGGGGTATTACCAACTTGCATGTACCATCGGATGTTATCGTTGATGCATCCATGCCAGCAATGATTCGGACTTCCGGGCAAATGTGGAATGCAGAAGGTGTGCAGCAAGATACAAAAGCCATAATTCCGGATCGCTGCTATGCTGGTATTTATCAAAAAACTATCGACTTTTGCAAGCAGCACGGTGCTTTTAATCCAACCACCATGGGCAGCGTTCCCAATGTTGGCTTAATGGCACAAAAAGCTGAAGAATATGGCTCGCATGATAAAACCTTTGAAATACCGAATGAGGGTACAGTGCGGGTGCTTGATGAAAACAATAATGTACTGCTTGAGCATGTAGTTACAGCAGGCGATATTTGGCGGATGTGCCAGGTTAAAGATGCACCCATTCAAGACTGGATTAAACTGGCAGTCAACCGGGCCCGTTTAAGCAGCACCCCGGCGGTATTTTGGCTGGATGAAAAGCGTGCCCACGATGCGCAAATCATTGCCAAGGTAAATCAATATCTTCCTGAACACGATACCTCTGGGCTAGATATTCGTATCTTGTCACCACAAGAGGCTATGCAATTCACCTTGCAACGAGTTAAGCAAGGCTTGGATACAATCTCTGTAACCGGCAATGTTTTACGCGATTATTTAACCGATTTGTTCCCCATATTGGAATTAGGCACCAGTGCAAAAATGCTATCAATTGTGCCGTTGATGAATGGTGGCGGGTTATTTGAAACCGGCGCCGGCGGCTCTGCCCCCAAGCATGTTGAACAGTTTGTTAAAGAAAATCATCTGCGTTGGGATTCATTAGGTGAGTTTTTAGCACTAGCTGCATCACTTGAGCATTTAAGTGAATCAAGTGGCAATAGCAAAGCCAAAATCTTAGCCGATACACTAGATACTGCTACAGGAGTGTTTTTAGATAATAACCGTTCACCTTCGCGCAAAGTAAACGAACTAGACAACCGTGGCAGTCATTTTTATCTGGCCATGTATTGGGCCCAGGCTTTGGCCGCACAAAACCAAGATAGTGATATGCAAATACACTTCTCTAAGTTGGCACAACAATTAAGTGATAATGAAGAAAGTATTGTCGCAGAACTTATCGCCGTACAGGGTGAGCCTGTAGATATTGGTGGCTACTATTTTGCTGATGAAAATCTGATTGATCAGGAAATGAGAGCTAGCGCGGTATTTAATGATGTTTTGAATACACTGGCTTAGATGCTGTTAGGGTAGTCAGTGGGTGTCAGTACAGCTGACAGCGCTTTCTGCTATCTTCAAGCTGTTTAGATATCCGCTCTATAAACTCACTGGTTTTTTTAGGAAGAAATGAACGCGAGGTATACACAGCAGATACGGTAAATCCAGTTACAGGGTGAGATGGTAAAAGCTGGACAAGTTTGCCGGCTTTCAAATCATCCATATAAAGCCAGGTTGGTCCACAGTGAATCCCTGCGCCACCCTTCACCAGGGCATGGATGGAGCGCAAGCTGTTGACGGTAACATTGCTCGCCAATTTCGAATAAGGAATTCTCATTCCACCTAAAAATTCTATATCGGTTTTGATCTGTGCGGGAAAGTACAGAACAAAGTTGTGATGAATCAAATCGCCTGGGGTCTTTGGTGTTTCGTGAGCCTCTAGATATTCAGGGCTTGCAACAAGAACCCTTGGTATATCGCCTAGTGGTTTTGCAATCAGTCTAGAGTCGGGCAAAGGCCCGATACGAATCGCGATATCCAGATTCTTTTTGGCAAGGTCATCAATATCACTACCTAATATAAGCTCAACCGATAACTCAGGTGCTCGTTTCTGCATGTTTTGAATGACCGGGACGATGAACTGATCACTTAAATCCACGGTTGAACCAATTCGCAGTTTGCCTTTTATTGTCTTTACACCACTGACAATCTCATCCTCCAATGCCATCTGCTCATCAATGATCAGGCGCAGGCCATCGTAATAGGCTTGCCCAAGGTCAGTTGTATGAGTTCTTGAAGTCGAACGAAAGAGTAATTTAATTTTCAGGCGTGACTCTAGCGCCGCTACTTTCCGGCTTAATGT
>QIKG01000202.1 GCA_003232965.1 Oceanospirillales bacterium | reverse complement strand
GCAGGGTATTGGTCAGGGTGCTAATGGTATGCCCCATGGTATCCAAACCCACTACATCGGCGGTGCGGTAAGTCGCGCTTTTCGGGCGGCCAATAGCCGGGCCGGTTAGAGCATCAACTGTATCAAAACCAAGGTTAAAACCTTTGGTGTGGTGCATAGTTGCCAACATTGAAAACATGCCAATACGGTTGGCAATAAAGTTAGGTGTGTCTTCAGCGCGTACTACGCCTTTACCCAGTGTTGTGATTGAAAAGGCCTCCAGTGCATCCAGCACCCAGGCATCAGTGCCTGCATGCGGAATGATTTCAGCCAGGTTCATATAGCGCGGTGGGTTAAAGAAATGGATGCCACAAAAACGATGCCGCCGGATGTGTTGGTGGCCAAAATTGCATTTTCGCCAATATGGTTTTCGATTTTATCGTAAAGGTCTTTTTTCCAGTCCATCCGCTCACCAATGGCTTCAATGATAAGGTCACAATCATCCAAAAGGTGCAGGTGCTGATCATAGTTTGCGGGAATAATCAGCTTTGTGACTTGAGAAAACCCCAGTGGTGACGGTTTGAGTTTTTTCAGTCCGGCAATCGCCTTCTTAACCATCGTATTAGGATCACCTTCTTTTGCGGCGAGCTCGAACAGTACGGTTTCAATTCCTGAGTTGACTAGGTGGGCGGCGATTTGCGCACCCATAACACCGGCTCCGAGAACCGCTGCGCGGCGAACTAGCTTGGTTTGATTTTTCATTTTACTTCCTTTGATTAAACTGACTTTGTTTATAAAATATTTTTGATCCAGCAAAATTTACATCGGTGTTGCATCTGCAGGGAATTCATCTACGCTAATAACCTTGATTGCAAGCTCCTGGGCTGTGCGGACTAATTCCGCCTGGTCTTGAGTAATGATACTGGTTGCTAAGCCGCGCTCGATCAACGCTTCATAATTGGTAATGCCAACAGCTTCTTTAAACGCATTTTTCAGCGCGCGCTCGGGCACAACGGCCTTTCTGTCGGCTGCAAAAGCTTGCATCAGTAGGCCGGTGGCATCGTCCTTGTCGGAGATATACATGCCTTCCATTAAGCGATCACGACTTGGGCAGTCGGTTAATAACAGGCGTGCCACATGCTTACCACAGGTATCTCTGGGGCCTTCGTAGGGTAAGCCGAAGGGGAAAATCACCAGACGGATCAGTTTGCCCACAAACGGCAGCGGATAGTTGCGTAAAATTCCCACAATCCGAGTCTGCATGATATATAAACTGTCCTGCATAGCCCAATGTACCAGCGGCATATCTTCTTTTGGCTGGCCATCATCTTCAAATTTCTTAAGTACAGCGGATGCCAAATAGAGGTGAGAGAGTATATCTGCGAGCCTTCCGGAGGTTTTTTCTTTGAATTTGAAGCTACCGCCATAGGTTGCCAGAATAAGATCAGCAATAAAAGTAAATGCGGAACTCATCCGGGTGAGTTGTCGATAGTATCGAGCCGTGGGGCCTTCTACCGGCGAGCGAACCCATCTCGCGCTGGTTACCCCTAGTACAAAGGTTCTGACTTTATTGCTGATCACAAAACCAATGTGTCCGAATAGCGCTCGATCGAAGTTCAAAAGACCTTCATTTCCATCCGGGTTTGCGGCTGCTTCCATTTCTTTTAATAACCACGGGTGACAACGAATGGCACCCTGACCAAAAATAATCATGCTGCGGGTTAGAATATTTGCGCCCTCGACTGTTATCGCAACTGGGGTTGATTTATACACAGTGGAAAGATAGTTATTCGGCCCTTCAATAATTCCTTTGCCACCATGGATATCCATAGCATCATTGATTACCAGACGCCCACCTTCGGTTAATTGTTGCTTGAGTATGGCGGATAATACCGAGGGTTTTTCACCTTCCATCAAAGCTGCCAGTGTTAGCAGTCTGCCGGCATCCATCCGGTAAGCGTTACCACCGATGCGTGCGAGTGGCTCTTCTATGCCTTCAAAATAGCCGATGGGCATATTGAATTGCCGGCGAATTCTTGCATAAGAACCGGAAAAGATAGCGGCAGCTTTACCACCGGCCGTTCCCAGCGCCGGCAGGGAAATTGCGCGACCTGCAGCCAGTGACTGCATCAGCATACGCCAACCTTGACCAATGCGTTCTTGGCCACCAATGATCCAGTCCATAGGAATGAAAACATCTTTGCCACGGGTAGGCCCATTCATAAAGGCTGAACCGATAGGTATATGCCGGGCACCGATTGCTACCCCAGGGGTAGATGAGGGAATTAATGCGCAGGTTATACCCAGGTCTTTTTTGTTGCCCAGCAATCCATTCGGGTCAACGACCCGGAATGCCAAGCCAAGCAGGGTGGCGACCGGTGCTAGGGTAATGTAACGCTTGTGCCAGGTTACACTGAGCCCAAGAACTTCTTTGCCTTCAAATTCCCCCATACAGACAACACCCTCATCCGGCATTCCGGCTGCATCCGAGCCGGCAGCAGGTGCGGTTAGGGCAAAGCAGGGGATATCTTCTGAGCTTGCCAAGCGCGGCAGGTAATGGTTTTTTTGTTCCTCGGTACCATAATGTAAAAGCAATTCGCCTGGCCCCAGAGAGTTGGGCACCATCACGGTTACAGCCGCGGTTACATTGCGTGAAGAAATCATCATTACTACTGCTGAATTAGCATAGGCGGAGAACTCAAGTCCGCCATAGGATTTTGGAATAATCATACTGAAAAAGCGATGTTCTTTAAGGTAGTCCCAGACTTCCTTGGGTAGGTCATTATTCTGTCTGACTTCCCACTCGTCCAGCATTCCGCAGAGAGTTTTGACTGGCCCGTCAATAAAAGCTTGTTCTTCATCGGTTAATTCAGGTTTTTTTACTTCGAGCAGTTTCTTCCACTTGGGTTTTCCGGAAAAAAGCTCAGCGTCCCACCAAACAGTACCGGCCTCAAGGGCTTCGCGTTCGGTATCGGACATCGTTGGTAGTACGCCTTTAAACCAGCTGAACAAGGGTTTGGATACTAATTTTCGGCGCAGAGGAGTGATGCTTAAAAAACCAAGGACAAGTGTGATTAACAAAGGCAGCAACACAAGCCATAGCGCTTGGTCTAAATTCTGATAGCTAAATAAACCAAGCCCCGTGACGGCTGCCATGCTTCCGAGCCATATCAACAATGGTGCGCGAAAATAAGCCAAGGATATGACCATACCCAATAGGGCGGTGATGTGTAGCAATAGGATAACAATACTCATTATGGTTTTCCGTGTTCTTGAATTGAATTGATTATCGGAACAGCAGTATTGCCGCCCAAATTAAACAGGTCTTTTTGTGCCAAGGATGGTTGGAAGCTGCGAATTCCGGCAGCAGCAAAGGTCACCAGGCGGTCAGCTTCGTTCAAAACGCCAGATTCTGAGTTTTCTGAATGACTGAAGTGCCCGCTAAAATCAGCCATTACATAGGTTAGCGCACCAATGACAAAATCCAATTGCCAGCGCAATTCCCTGGCGGGCATGTCTGGCATTATTTCTTGAATTGTTTGTGCAAAGCGCTTCATTACATGCCCATATTGTTTGGCTAAAAAGCTATGCAATTCCTCATTGTTTTCCGCATATATCCTGGCAATTAGTTTAACAAATCGGGCGCCGCCGGTTTGTTGATCTCTTGAGAGCTTAAGGGCAGGGTATATTAAAGCCCGTAGGACCTCTTCGAGGTAAATCGGTTGGTTTGTAGAAGTTACTTTAGCCAGTCGTTGCAGGCGTTCTTTATTCAGGCTATCCATGTGATGTCTGAATACTTCCACAACAAGCGATTGTTTATTGCCAAAATGATAATTCACCGCAGCAAGGTTCACCCCTGCATGCTGAGTAATTTCCCGTAGCGAAGTGCAAGCTATTCCCTGTTCTGAGAATAAGGTTTCAGCGGACAATAAGATTTTCTGCTGGGTGCTCGGCATACTCATACTTTAGCGAACATTTCGGATTCAAACAAGTGTTTTAATTAAGCGTATGAAAATCATGCGAATGCTTTTGTTAAACGCAGGCCAAAGGTAAGTCAGTCCTGTAATCAAAAGCAAGCGCGCGAGGTGTTTTCTTAGAAGATCTACTGGGTTTCGACGCTTAAAGTTAGAGGCCTTTATAATTGCTTAAACCCGCCTTGGAGGCTACAATGGCAAGGATTTTTCATGCGCATTGATTTTATCCATAGAATCAATGAATAACCATTATTATTAATAAGATAAAAGGAAGTTTTAAGTGTCTATCGAGAGAACATTTTCAATCATAAAGCCCGATGCCGTAGCAAAAAATGTTATTGGCCAGATTTACAGCCGCTTCGAGCAGGCCGGGCTGAAGATTATTGCATCCCAGTACCGCCAGCTTTCAACTGCTGAAGCCGAAGGTTTTTATGCGGTTCATAGCGAGCGCCCATTTTTCGCCGACCTGGTTAAGTTTATGACATCGGGCCCAGTGATGCTGCAAGTTCTTGAAGGTGAGGATGCTATTGCTACTAACCGCAAACTTATGGGTGCGACTAACCCGATGGAAGCAGAGTCCGGTACTATTCGTGCCGATTTTGCCGAAAGCATTGATGCCAATGCTGTTCATGGTTCAGATGCGACAGAAACTGCGGCCGAAGAAATAGCCTATTTCTTCAGCGGTTGTGATATTCACTCGCGTTAGATTATTGCTGTCTTATGACTGAAATCGCCAAACAAGCACTGGTAAATTTACTCGACCTGGATGAATCCGGCTTGCGTGAATTTTTTGAGGGTATAGACGAAAAACCCTTCCGTGCCACCCAGATCATGAAGTGGATCTACCATCATGGAGTCACGGATTTCTCCGTGATGACAGACTTGGGTAAAGATTTGCGCCAACGGCTTGGATCGATAGCATGTATTACTTTGCCGACAATCCTCAAGGAACAGCGTTCCAACGACGGTACGGTAAAGTGGATGTTGGGCCTGCCTGGAGGCAATGCTGTAGAAACGGTATATATACCGGAAGCCAACCGTGGCACGCTATGTGTGTCTTCACAAGTGGGTTGTGCCTTAAATTGCAGTTTTTGCTCTACGGCTACTCAGGGTTTCAGTCGCAATTTAATGACCAGCGAAATCATCGGTCAGGTTTTTCTTGCAGCCCAAGCTCTCGGGCATGAGCGTAACGGCAAACGGGCAATTACCAACGTGGTAATGATGGGCATGGGTGAGCCTTTATTAAATTTTGATGCGCTGGCTCCCGCACTGAACTTAATGCGTGAGGATCTGGGCTATGGATTTGCTTCGCGCCGGGTCACTGTAAGCACCGCCGGTTTAGTGCCGATGATTGACCGTTTGCGGGAATCTGCGGATGTGGCTCTCGCGGTATCTCTGCATGCTCCCATCGATGATCTGCGCGTACAGCTTGTGCCGCTTAACAAGAAATACCCGATCAAGGAACTAATGGAAGCCTGCCAGCGTTATGTCGCCGG
>QIKG01000178.1 GCA_003232965.1 Oceanospirillales bacterium | reverse complement strand
ATCTCGCGGTGCAGCTGTGCTGCAACTCGTTCTGACCTGGTAAACTCCCGTGGCGTCATTGTCCTACCTGTTACTCTGTAGCCGCATCTAGTGTACGCTGGACTTCGATACGCTCGAAACATTCGATATTGTCGCCGGGGCGAACATCATTGTATTGTTTAACACCAATACCACACTCGGTACCCGCCTGAACTTCGCTGACATCATCTTTATGCCGACGCAGGGACTCAAGCTCACCTTCATAGATAACCACATTATCTCGCAATACGCGAATGGGGTTGGCGCGACGCACCACACCTTCGGTGACGATACAGCCGGCAATTGGCCCCATCCGTGAAGATCTGAATACATCTTTAACATCTGCGGTGCCAAGAATGTTCTCTTTGGTTTCCGTACCTAAAGTACCGATCAAAGCTTGTTTCACATCATCAATGGCATCATAAATAATACTGTAATAGCGCAAATCTAGGCCACTATCAGAAATAATCTTGCGGGCTTTAGCATCGGCACGCACATTAAAGCCAATCAAAATTGCCTGGGATGCATGCGCCAATGTAGCGTCGGATTCTGTAATTCCGCCAACGCCACTGGAAATAACATTAACTTCAATGTCGTCATTTGACATTTTAATTAACGATTCTTTTAGCGCTTCCACACTGCCCTGAACATCGGCCTTGACCAGCACATTAACTTCCAGTTTCTCATCTTGGCCCATATTGTCGAACAGGTTTTGTAATTTAGCTGCTTGTTGTGCTGCCAGACGACTTTCGCGCTCATGCTCATGTCTTTCTTGAGCCACCTCGCGTGCGCGCCTTTCATTGGCGGCCACAATCATACTATCGCCAGCTTCGGGAACACCCGAAAGCCCCAGCACCGCAACCGGCATGGATGGACCTGCTTCGGTTACTGTAGTGCCAGACTCATCAAACATAGCCCGAACCCGGCCAAATTTAGTACCCGCCAGAATCATATCGCCTTTTTTCAAGGTACCATCCTGAATCAGGATAGTCGATACTGGACCACGGCCTTTGTCCAGACTGGCTTCAACTACCAGTCCACGCGCTGGATTTTCCGGCCAGGCTTTAAGCTCCATCAGTTCAGCCTGCAAGGTAATCGCATCCAGTAAGCTGTCTACGCCCTCACCTGTTATGGCTGAAACATTTACAAACTGCTCTTCACCACCCCAATCTTCGGGGATAACTTCCTCGGCAGACAGTTCATTTTTAACCTTTTCAGGGTCGGCATTTTCGCGGTCAATCTTATTTACTGCAACAATGATTGGTACGCCAGCTGCACGCGAATGTTGAATCGCTTCTTTGGTTTGCGGCATAACGCCATCGTCTGCGGCAACCACTAAAATCACGATATCAGTCGCCTGCGCACCGCGTGCACGCATCGATGTAAATGCCGCGTGCCCGGGCGTGTCAAGGAAGGTAATTTGGCCATTATCGGTAGTTACATGATAAGCGCCAATATGCTGGGTAATACCACCAGCCTCGCCTTCGGTTACATGCGTTTTGCGAATATAATCCAGCAGTGATGTTTTACCGTGATCAACATGACCCATAATTGTTACTACGGGCGGACGAATGACTTCTTCACCAATCGCTTCTATATCTGCACCAAGCACAGCTTTTTCATCATCCTGGGCTTCAAGCGGATGGGCGTTATGGCCCATTTCTTCAACTACCAGGGTTGCAGTATCTTGGTCCAGCGATTGGTTAATGGTTACCATGGCACCCATTCCCATTAGCACTTTAATGACCTCAGTTGCCTTAACCGCCATCTCTTTGGCTAGATCAGAAACCGTAATGGATTCCGGAATGGCCACATCGTAAATAATCTCTTCGGTTGGCTGAACAAAAGCATGTTCACCTGATGCCGCAGCCGCTGGACGACGTGCAGAATGAGGTTTTTTCCGAGCAGATGCACCTCTTGCAACATGAATCTGTTTGCGTCCGTAAGTGGTTTTAGTTTGCTTGCCACCTGGCTTACCACCGGGGGCTTTTTCGCCTTTAAGTGCGCGCCTTCTTTCTTCTTTTTCGCGGTTTTCGCGCGCATCTTTATGTCGGCGTTCTTCGGCAGACACTTTATCAGCTTCTTCCTGCTTTTTAGCATCGGCTTCAGCACGAACTTTAGCCTCAACTTCCTCTTCAGCCGATTGTTTTACTGAAGCTTCTGCATCTATAGCATCTTGTTCGGATTTTTTAGCAGCATCTAAAATATCTTGCTCTGCCTGCTTGGCTGCCGCTTTCGTTTCATCAGCAGCGCGAATTTCTTGCTCCTGAGTCTCCCGCCGTAAGCGCGATTCATCCAGTGCTTTTTGCGCTGCCTCGCGTTCGGAATTGTTTTCCTGGGCTGCTTCTACATCGACGCGTTTCACATAAGTGCGTTTTTTACGAACTTCAACATTCACCGTGCGCGCACTGGCGCGAGGGCCGCTACCGGAAACTTTTAATTCCGAGAAAGACTTCCGTTTAAGGGTAACCTTGCGTGGAGCTTTTACTTCCCGTTCTTGCTTGCCGTGAGATGAACGCAACCAGGTTAGCAGTGTGCGTTTACTCTCATTTGACACTGCAGACTCAGCACCTTCGGCCTCAATTCCGGCTTCTTTGAACTGTTCTAGCAGTTTGTCCACGCTCACGCCCAGCACTTCGGCTAGTTGAGCTACTGTAATTTGTGACATTTTTTTGTTCTCCCGACCGTTAATTCAGAAATACTGAATCAATCCTCGTTTTCAAACCATGGTGCACGGGCTTTCATAATCAAGGCCGCGGCGGTCTCTTCATCTAATTCTGGAACTTCATCCAGTTCGTCTGTAGCGCACTCTGCCAAATCTTCCTGGGTAATAATGCCAATTGCTGCTAGGCGGAAAGCAATACCCTTGGTCATACCTTCCAGCTGCAGCAAATCTTCCGCTGGCTGGTTGTCTTCCAGGTCTTCTTCCTGAGAAATCAGCTGGGTCAACAAGGCATCGCGTGCGCGCCCCCGGAGTTCACTGACGATATCCTCATCGAATTCTTCAATGGCAAGCATTTCAGACTCCGGGACATAAGCTATTTCTTCAATATTGGTGAAGCCTTCCTGAACCAGGATCATCGCCACATCTTCGTCCACATCCAATTTGTCGACGAAAACCTGTAAGGTTTCTTTAGCTTCCTCAGCACCCTTTTCTTCAGCTTCTTCAAGGGTCATTACATTCAGTTTCCAGCCGGTCAGCTCAGAAGCCAAACGGATATTCTGTCCACCGCGACCAATTGCTTGCGGCAAATTTTCTTCTTCAACCGCGATCTGGATAACATGATTATCTTCATCAACAATAATTGAAGCGACTTCAGCCGGTGCCATCGCGTTAATTACAAACTGTGCCGGATTATCGTCCCAAAGGATAATATCAATGCGTTCGCCTGCCAGTTCGTTGGAAACCGCCTGTACTCGCGAACCACGCATGCCAACACAGGCACCGATGGGATCGGTGCGTTTATCTTCGGCACGCACTGCAATTTTGGCGCGACGGCCTGGGTCACGGGATGCACCCATGATTGAAATCAGTTCCTGATCTATTTCGGGAACCTCCAGCTCGAACAGTTTAATCAAAAATTCTTTATTAACCCGGCTGACAAACAGCTGTGGGCCGCGGACTTCACTTTTAATTTCAAACAGATGGCCGCGCAGGCGGTCACCAGGGCGGACCGATTCGCCGGGAACCATATGCCGACTGGGAATATAGGCTTCAGCATTACCACCCAAATCCAGAAAGACACTGCCGCGTTCTACCCGCTTAACGATACCGTTAACCAAATCGCCCAAGCGTTTCTCGAATTGTTCAACAACTTGTGCCCGTTCGGCTTCACGCATGCGTTGCACGATAACCTGCTTGGCAGCTTGGGCTGCGATACGCCCGAATTCCACTGAATCAATGACTTCTTCCAGATGTCCACCAACTTCCATTTCCGGGTCATATTCGTGAGCTTCAGTCAGTCGAATTTGACGCTCCGGAAATTCCAGCTCGTCATCATCTTCCATCACTTCCCAGCGACGGAAAGTCTCATAGTCACCGGTGGTGCGATCGATAGCAACCCGTGCCTCGATATCTTCTTTATGGCGTTTTTGGGTCGCAGCAGCGAGAGCCATTTCAACAGCATCAAATATAATTTCTTTGCTCAGGCCTTTTTCATTGGCCGCTGCATCTGCAACTAATAGTATTTCTTTAGACATTTTCCGATACTCCGTACTCGGTATTTTCAGTGGTACTTAATTTATCTTCAGGTTGAAACTGATTAATGTGAACCAGCCTCACGCATAATTTTTTCAAAATCAGGCTCTATTCGAGCTTTTGCAATATCGGTGTACGCTATCGCAACGGTATTGGTTTTATACAATAACTCTATGCCGTCATCATCGGCTGCCAGTAAATCTGCAACATACTTGCGCCGCCCTGCAACCGGTCCATACAGCGAAAGACGAACCTTCTCGCCGATTACCGCTTTAAACTGTGCCGGATTAAACAACGGCCTATCCAGCCCAGGTGAAGAAACCTCCAACCGGTACTTACCACTGATAGGGTCTTCCACATCCAGAATGGCAGCTAATTCCCGACTAACTTTGGCAATATCATTAATTACCAGTCCAGCTTCGCTCTGGGTATCTATATATACCCGTAATATTCGATTGCCCGGCTCTGATGTCATTTCTAGACCGACAAATTCGTAGCCAAGTTCTTCAACCAGCGGGCCTAATAAATCATTCAGGCGTGAATGCGACATATTTTATAAAGCTCCAACCCAAGCTCATATCGATTTCATATGATCTACAGGCACAAAAAAAGGGCAAACTGCCCCTGATTTCTATTGATTACCCGATTTTAATAACCAGAGGCAATCAACCAAACACTCCAGCGTTCGCACGCTGAGGACATGAAGATAGATATCGCTTAAATCATTTCAAGTCGCTCATGAGTATCCTACCAAGAACACGCCCCAGCATTATCAAACACACTACCAAGCCACTGAAGCATTCAAATTAACCGACACATTATAGTCGATATATACTGCAGTTCGCAAAGGTTTCATAGTCCCCCAATCCTCAGATAGAAACATAGGTGCTGCACATGCTATTGATTCCACAGCAAAACAAAAAATAACCGCCGAACCTACGCGTGCGGCTCATATTCTTATTTCACTGTAAAACCAGTATCATACACATCATATCGCGCCTCTATCTGGGGGTTGGGTAGTCTATTTGTTAGTCCAAAACATGTAATGCCCCTTTGTTCCATTCTAAAACACCCTCTTTTAGCCATGCTCTGTCGGGGTGA
>QIKG01000183.1 GCA_003232965.1 Oceanospirillales bacterium | reverse complement strand
CCCATGGCTGGAAATTCGGATCAGGGTAGTCCAAACCGCTTACAAACCCTACCGCAATGCGGTCGTTTTCCAGGTGGTAAATAAAGCTGCCACCGTATGTGTTTTTATCCAAAGGCCAGCCGATACTGTGTTCAACCGTGCCCGGCTGACTTTTACCCGGTTTTACTTGCCAGAGCTCTTTGATACCGATGCCGTAGGTCTGTGGGTCAGCGTTGGCATCGAGTTTGAATTTTTGAATCAGTTGTTTGCTCAGGTGCCCACGACAGCCTTCCGATAGCACTGTGAGTGGCGCATGGATTTCAATGCCTTCCATATAACTGGATTTCTGGCTGCCATCTGTGGCAACCCCCATATCGCCGATAATCACTCCGCCAACACTGCCCTCAGGCGTATGGTGGATGCCGCATAACCGGGGAAAATATCGACGCCCAGATCCTCTGCCTGTGGTGCAAGCCAGGCACACAGTGCGCCGAGGGAGACTATGAAGTTTCCGTGGTTATTAGTTTGCGGTGGTGTGGGTAGTTTTCTAGCGCCGGTTTTGCTCAGTCAACAGTGACTGGACAGGCATCCAGTGAAAAGGCAAAATCTCAGCGCTCTGCCGCTAAAGTTCGATATGTTGAATTAAAGCTATTCCAGCGCCGAGCTAAGAATATGCCCAACACCCCATTTTTTACCTACACTCAGGCAGAATCTCTTGAGCTGACTCGCTGTACCAATAGACGTAACGCCCTTGCTAGAAAAATTCTGTAGTTCTTTCATCCAACAGTCTTTATCCAGGTCAAGTCGTAGTAAAATTGGCTCTAGCTCAAGAGGAATTGAGCCAGCTTTATTCTCCAGAACAGCCCGTATAATCCACCAAAGCCAGATAATCAGAGAGGCTATAGGGAATAGAATCTACTCCTTGTCCAAAGTCTAAAAGGGCGGTTTTGCTAGATAATATTCTTTCCTGTACTGAAGTGAAATCAGATAGCTCAGGAGACTTCGCTATCGCTGCTCTAATAGGGTTTAAATCCACATAGGCCATACAGGTCAATAAAGCTCTTTCATCAAGCAGGGTATAAGAAGAACAAAGACCCTTTTCCATGAAATCCACGAGTGCTGAATAACCTTTCAACTCGGTATTTCAGCCCGGCCAGCATAAAATTTCATCTTTTGGGGTGCTGGAGATTAGATATCACTCAATAACGTTTCTATTTCCGTTCAGTCTCCTGGTTCGGAGCGAAAGATACTGTGCTGCTCCCGGGGAGAACAACCATCTATGCATCAGGTTCTTTTTAGATTAACAACCGGCTTGATGTGAGTGCAATCCCATGCTTCAACCAAATACATAAAGTATTTGCTTGTAGGCTTGTGTAGCGCAATGGGCATATTCTCAAATCGCGTTAATCAATGGCTGTCGATTTAACCCAAGTACCCCAGCCATCAGATAGAAGTGCGAGCTAATGTGTAGCACACTAGTTTTTATCTGGGGTTTTGAAAAATAGTTAAATTTGTTTTGATATACTAGGATAATCAAGGCGTTTGTATTGTTTTACACTGAAGTTATATGGAGATAATTATGTGGATAAAAAAAGTTATTACCGTGAATGAAGCTGCGCGAATAATGCGGGTAAAGGCAGAGGATATACAAACTGAAATTGACACAGGTCGTTTGCATGCAATTAAAATTGCTGGAAAAACCAGAATACCCCGACAGTCCTGGCAACAGTATCTTGGCATCAGCGAGAATCGGCAACAGGTTTCTCGGAGTGCTTGGGCGAAGTTGGGTTTAGCGTTTGTGTTGCTTAGCGGAGTGGCATTTGCAATGGAGCACAATTTCAATTTGCCAGTATGGAATGGGGTCGAGATTCCGCCTCAGGAAGTAGAGTTTACCGACCCTACAGCAGCAACAGCCAGTGACCCCGCCTTGTATCCACCGATAAATGCACCGCTGGACTACAGGCGCTATAACGATACGCCTTCCCCCCTTGAAATCAGCAATACCCATATGTTGATGAGTCTTCAGCAACAAAATAATGTTCCACCAGGAAGCCGATCATCCCCCTGGACTTTGTTTGTCAATCTAGATACCAATCACGATGTGGGAGATGGTGTTGTTTCTCACTTGCGATTAAAAAATCGTGGTAAGGGCTGGTCAACGGGTGGGCATATAGATGGATTTGCATTTGGAACAGGCACTACCCTAGGTTACAACGTCGAAATGTTGGATATGAACGAGGGGGATGCATATGTCATTGGTGTGAATATTCAGAACAAGGCTTGGCAGGGTGATATCGGTATGCAAATACATACCGGTCCCCTCGCAAAAAGTCATCCGCTATTCGTTGAAGGAATGGATGGTAGCTGGAATACCGGGATAAAATTGGCCGGCCATAAAGGTGGTGGCATTATCAATACAGGTATTGAATTAGGGCCGAGAACATCGGGAAAACGCGGAATCTGGATGCGCGGTGACTACGACATAGGGCTTGATCTCGGGCCAAATAATATCCGTATGCAAGCTGGTTCACAGATTCAGCTGGATGGCAATCGTGGTATTGGCATGCGTTTTAGTCCCCGGCGTAACCGCATTGAGTTTCTGGAAAAAGGTAGAGTGATTGCATTCCTCAATATTAGCGAGCGTAATGTAGACTTAGGGAGCCTCTGATTTATTCTGAGTGAAGCAGATGAGATTTATAGTTTTCAAGAGCAAGGCGGTAAGTACTTGTAATAGCAACGCTATTGCCAGTGCTTACCAACGCCGCTATTGGGAATTATAGACTTAAAATGCTCATTCACGAATAGATCAGAGGTTCCTTAGTTAAGTAGTTGCTGGTGGAGGATTATCTTAAAGGCTGATGGACACATTAAAACAACATTGGGATAATCGTTATGGGGCTACGCTGGCTGAAAAATTAACCTGGTTCCAGTCTCGGCCACAACCCTCGCTGAACTGGGTCAGGGCGAACTGTCCTCGTCGGGCAGGGTTGATTGATATTGGTGCTGGAGCCTCTGTTCTGGTTGATCATCTGCTGGATGATGCTTACTCAGATATCAGCCTGTTGGATTTGGCAGAGCCCGCATTGCAAATTACTCGCCAACGACTAGGGAATAAAGCTAAGCGGGTAACTTGGTTAACCGCAGATATAACCCGGTGGCAGCCCGCTAGAAAATACAGCCTTTGGCATGATCGGGCAGTTTTTCATTTCCTCACAAAAACAGCTGATCGGGCAGCTTATAAACAGGCCCTATCCGCTGGCTTGCCGGTGGGTGGTACACTTATCATGGGAACCTTCGCAATAGGCGGCCCGGATAAATGCAGCGGCCTACCGATCGTTCAATATTCACCTGCTAGCCTGAAAGCAGAGCTTGGTGATCAATTTGAATTATTGGAAAGCAAGGAACAAGTACACTCTACCCCCGCGGGTAGCAGCCAGTTGTTTAATTGGTGCCTGTTTCGACGAATAAAATGATCACTATCCGCCCATTACATCGCTTTGCCTAACTTAAGGAACCTCTGATTTATTCGTGAATGAGCATCTTGAGCCTATAATTACCAATAGCGACGTTGGCAAGCACTAGCAATAGCGTTGCTATTACTAGCACTTACCGCCTTGCTCTTGAAAATTATAAATCTCAACCTGCTTCACCCAGAATAAATCAGAGGCTCCTTAAGCCCTCACACAGGAAACTGATCACAATGAAAAAATACAGCACGTTAGTTATCAGCTTAGTCTTGTATTTAGCCTCCACACAGGCAATGGAATTAAACCCGGCCACCATAAAAGCTCAGGTTGCCGGATACAAGGCAGCATTTACCTGTAGTGCCACCTTTAACGGGGGCAAGACCCCAGCAATGATCAAGACCGATGAACTTACCGGGATTCGGCTGGATTATCGTGAGTATTTTGCGCAATTGTCGGATGCCGTCATTCATTCACGGGAAAAATATGTGTCTGCCAAATTCAGTGACGACATGCCGCCGCGGTATGCTGTCTGGCGGTCGGGGCTTGGCTGTACTCAGTTACCCACTGGTGCAAAGCTTGAGGCGCGCAAGTTTGTGGCAACTGCAAATTTATTACATCCACGCACACTGGATATTAAACCGTGGCCCTTGGGTGACGGCTTGCCTGCTGTGCTACCGGCCAATGCGGCATTGGCAGCCGTGGTTGATGCTGTGTTCAGCAGCAATAAATATGGCGATCCGAAAGTCAGCAGTGCCATTTTAATTACTACAGCAGATACCTTATTGCTGGAAAGGTACAAGCCGGGCTTTACACCATTTACTTCACAGCGTACCTGGTCTACGGCGAAAAGCATAGCCGCAACCGTCATTGGAGTGGCTGTTGAACAAGGGCTGGTTGACCTCAAAGCCCCGGCTAACATACCCGAATGGTCAACACCGGGCGACCCGCGCCAGCAAATCACGCTCGAAAACCTGCTACACATGGCCAGTGGACTGGATAGTGCAAAAGCAGGAAATCGCACCAGTAATGTCTATTATGGCGGTGGTGTGGTAACTGACAATGCGACAGAAAGAATGCTTGAAGCGCCACCCGGGAAACGCTGGAAATATGCCAATAACGACACTTTGCTGGCTATTCGCAGCTTACGGGCAAGCATTAATGGCGACCAAAAAATGCTGCGCTTTCCATTCGAAAACCTGTTCTGGAAAATCGGTATGTATAACACCGTCCCGGAAACCGACTGGCAGGGAAATTTTATTTTGTCATCTCAGGTGTGGACAACTTCTCGCGACCTCGGTCGCCTCGGTATATTATATTTGAATAACGGCAGCTGGCAGGGTGAGCGTTTGCTCCCGGATGACTGGCGTGAGTATGTAACCACCCAAGCCCCCGCGCAACGATTGCATTTCCAGAAACACGGCAAACCTCTCACCGGTTATGGCGCCCAGTTCTGGCTCTATTCCAATCATTTTCCTGGACTACCGGGCGATACTTTTTCCACCATCGGCAATCGGGGTCAACATATGATGATCATCCCTTCCAGAAATATCGTTATCATCCGTCGGGGTTATGATGCAGCTGGCGGCAAGCGTTTTGATATGTCTGCATTTACTGCGGATGTTTTGCTAGCGATACCCGAGACACTCTAAAACAGCCCCGAGGCTGCTCAGCAACTTCGCGTGGCCCAGGGGTCCACCCACTTTCACAGCGTTATAGTAGACACGGGTCTGGGAAGCTATTTATGTTCAGCTATTTTCATAAAAGCATTCAGCAACGCCTTAATCAAAGACTCCTTAAGGATTTATTCTGAGTGAAGCAGATTGAGATTTATAATATCCAAGAGCAAGGCGGTAAGTGCTTGTAATAGCAACGCTATTGCCAGTGTTTACGGCTCTTCTCCGGTCTTGTGAGTGGGTGCGGCACACGAACACCCAGTTAACTGATTGATATTATTGAATATTATTCTGTTTTGACTGGGCTTGCTAATTTACTCCTTCCGCATCAGGCTCAGGACAGATG
>QIKG01000104.1 GCA_003232965.1 Oceanospirillales bacterium | reverse complement strand
AGTTATGATATATCCGTACATGAACTGCATCTTAAAAAACCAATCCATGAGGAGTATAATGAGCTTGTCACGCTAGCAGAGATAGAATTAAAAAAACTAAATATAGCAAGGCCTACTGGTGAAGCTAAAATCAAAAGAATTGGTAGCGCCTTTAAGTTAGAGTGGACAGGTTCAAATATGGATGTTGTTTTAGAGTCAACACCACAGCCATTACTTTTAAAGCTGGAGGTAAAGAAGGCCAGTTGGTATCGGCAACTTGTACAATTACATAAAGCAAAAGGCGGCACGCCATTTAAGGTGTATGCTGCTGTTTTAGCCACAGCTTTACTATTCGTGCTTATTACAGGCTTTATTATGGCATGGCAGCTGCCTAATTTGCGTAAACTAACACTAGTTTCAGCAGCGCTGGGTATTGCAGCTTTTATTGCCATGATTGTGTTCAGTTAAAATTCAGTAACTGTAATCCCTGACAAGTGACTGTGGTTAAAAGTCAGCTAATTTAAGCCATATTATTCATCCCAGACGATTTCGGTTTTGACCATTGTGTTCAGGATGGTAATCATTTTTCTCATGTGGGCAAGCATGGCAACTTTTTTGGGTTTTCCTCTGGTAACCAACCGCTGATAGTCGCGTTTAAAACCGCGGGTTGGATTATGCTGATGACAGCATCGCCATAAACAATTCAGTACGGGTTCTGGTTCGCCCTCCGCGTATTCGGGACGCTTGCCCTTATAAACACCATTCTCTTGGTTCTAATATCCAATTGGTGTTTGCCTGTATTGCAAACACATACTTGAATCCTGTCTGTTGTGACCCAAAATCCTGCTGATACCGTGTTATTCTTAACGCGGTGAAACGAAATTACAGCATAAATATAAATTTTCACTCAATATTTAGTATATTTTTAGTATATTTCAGGATTTTAACGAACTATCCGGCCCAGTTGCTGTCTTTGAAGTGACGCCAACAGGCCTATAGTATCTAGGATGGCTTGAATGGGCGGTAATAAGGTAATTAACAAGTCTGAGAAAGAACTTGATCAGAAATCTGCACAGCAGAAAAGTGATCGACAGATCGACCAGTTATTGGTTGAGCGGGTTCAGAAGGGCGACAAGCAGGCATTTGATTTGCTGGTAATAAAATACCAGAATCGAATCATCAACCTGGTTTCGCGTTTCGTCTCAGATTATGCCGAGGCACAGGATGTTGCCCAGGAAGCTTTTATAAAAGCCTACCGGGCAATCGATCGGTTCCGCGGGGACAGTGCGTTTTATACCTGGCTGTACCGCATTGCCATCAATACGGCTAAGAACTATCTGGTTTCCCGCTCACGGCGTCCACCAACATCGGATGTTGATGCGCATGATGCCGAGCAGTATACAACCGATACCAGGCTGAAGGATCAAGACACGCCCGAACGAGAATTGTTGAAGGAAGAGATTTCAGAAGTGATAAATTCTACCATTCAGGAGTTACCTCAAGACTTACGCACGGCAATTTTGCTGCGTGAAATGGATGGCATGAGCTACGAAGATATTGCACTGACGATGGACTGCCCGATTGGCACAGTTCGCTCGCGTATTTTCCGTGCGCGTGAGGCGATTGATGAAAAACTTGAACCTTTATTATCGAATGATTGAACAACTAATGATCAGAAGGCACAGATAAGTGTCGGACAGAGAGTTTTTATGAAAAAACACACAAATATGAATCCAAATGGCTTCCAGGTGGAAGATGTATCCGCTTTAATGGATGGTGAAATGCCGAGCGATACCAGTGTTTTTTTGCTGCGGAGAATGCAGCATGAAGATGGTCTGGGTAATAAATGGCAACGCTATCACTTGATTCGGGATGTTATCTGCGAGGAAAGTGTGCATGTTTCTAATACTGAGTTTTGTGATTGCATCCGCAGTCGCTGCGAAGAAATGGATACAGACACGGTAACTACGGAATTGGCCAATCAGCTGCCGCTTGGAAACTCACAGCGCTGGTTCAAGCCGGTTCTAGGTTTGGCAATGACCGCCGCTGTCGCTTTTGTTGCGGTAACTTCTGTGATTCAGCAACCACTGAATGACCAGGGGTTACCAGCGCCAGGTAGTGCCCAGCAAGAACTGTTAGCAAGTACAAGCGCTCATCCCGATTTTGTTACCCCTGAAAACCCGTTAGTAACAGCGGCCAGTGGCAGGGTTATGCCGGCCAGTGGTATTTCATCCGGTGGGTTGAATACTACCTATCCCTTGATTCCTGGTGATAGCCCAACCACCACAGCTGAGTATCTTTTCCGCCATAATCAGCTTGAGGGTGATGTCGGGCGGCCGATCTTTATCCTTAACCATGCGCAAAAATACAACGGCTTTATTGTTATATCGCCACAACGGATTGAGTCGAAGAAAAAAGCCACAGCACACTAGACTGTGAATGCCGTGGATGCTCAAACACAATGACTCAATAACGGTGATTAAACAACAGTGATTGAACAATAGTGATTGAACAACAAGGACAAGTGGTTCGCTTACGAAAAAATAATGTATATGTACGCGTCGGCGCAACTGCCGGCTGTCCAACTTGTGATGCTGGCAAGGGTTGCGGTGGTGGTATTTTTGCCCGATTGGTGCCTAAAAAGCCAGTGACCTTAAAAGTGAATATTTTAACCGACAGCCCCGAAGTTGCTGTTGGTCAACAGGTTGTACTCGGTTTGCCCGAGGTTTTTTTTCTCAGTTGGACAGGTCTGATGTTCGGACTGCCTTTGGTGGTGGGCCTAGTTGCCGCAAGTCTTGCTCAGTGGCTACGGAACACACAATTTCCTGAAATGACAGCGATAAGCACAGATTTGTTGGTGTTACTGCTAGCACTGTTGGCTGCCGCAAGTAGTTTGTTGTTAATTCGTAAACAGGCCTTACTCAGCTTAAATGCCGCTAAACAACTACGCTTATTAGCGGTTGTGCCAGGCGCTGCCTGCCTCAGTAATAAAGCTTGATTTGTAGTTTAAATATTATTTGTGCTGTTTGAAACTTTTCCCCGCGATTGCTGCCTATCTTGCTAAGTTATATTTTTAAGTTAGGCTAATTAATTAAGGAACCATTAATGCCAAAATATGTACTGTCTCTACACAAAGTAATCTTTGTGCTATCCATTTTACTGCCACTGGTAGTGAGTGCTTCAATCAATCCCGGTCTGCCAGATTTCACCGATTTAGTCGAAGAGGTTTCACCGGCCGTTGTTAGCATTACTGTTACTCACTATGGTAAATCTACTACTGGCTCCCAAGAGGAGATTCCAGAAATGTTCAGGCGTTTTTTCAATGTCCCTGAACAGCGCGGTCGTGGTGCGGCCCCGCCTCAGAGGCCGCCGGAACAAGAACGCTTTCGACCACAGCGACAGGGTGCGGGTTCTGGTTTTATTATCAGTGCTGACGGCTATATTGTCACCAATCATCATGTGGTTCAAGCTGCCGATAAAATCGTAATTAAGTTGGCGGATAATCGAGAGTTCGAAGCTAAAATAGTAGGTTCGGACGAAGATAGTGATATTGCTTTATTAAAAATCGAAACAGGTAATCTGCCAAGTCTGCGCTTTGGTAATTCTGATACATTGAAACGCGGGCAGTGGGTGATCGCTATTGGTTCACCTTTCTCGTTTGAGCAAAGTGTAACCGCAGGAATTATAAGTGCTAAAGGTAGGGCCAATGGTAATCAGCAATATGTGCCTTTTATTCAGACCGATGTCGCCATAAACCGGGGGAATTCCGGTGGGCCGTTATTGAATATGGACGGCGAGGTTGTCGGCGTTAATTCCTGGATAGTCAGTTCTGGCGGAGGCTCTATTGGCCTTTCCTTTTCTATTCCGATAAATGTAGCGAACCTTACCATTGAGCAATTACGCGAGCACGGCAGGGTCTCAAGGGGCCTGCTGGGTGTTGGTATCCAAGGTGTGCAGACGGAGCTAGCAGTAGTTCTCAAGTTGGACCGGCCACGCGGAGCTTTGGTTAACGAGATAGAAAAAGGCAAAGCCGCAGACCGCGCTGGTATAGAAGTTGGAGATGTTATTCTAGAATTTAACGGTCAGGCGATTGAAAGCTTCACCGACTTGCCGCCGCTGGTTGGTGCAATTGCACCCAATACCATGGTGCAACTATTGCTTAATCGTTCAGGTAAGCAAAAAACCCTATCGGTTAAACTGGATGAGGTTTTCACGGATGTAATCGCCGCTGCGGATCCAGCAACAAACGATACTGGTCTCAGTAATGTTTTAGGACTATTGATAGGTGAAATAGATGAAAATGTACGCAAACAAAACGGCATACCTAAAGGCGGTGTGTTGATCCGGGAAATCGAGAGTGAAGCCGCTTGGCGCGCAGGTATTCGGCGTGGCGATATTGTGCTGCGCATAAACCGGGGCAAGGTAGAATCTTTGACAGGCTTTAACAGATTAGTCCAATCTATCAGGGCAGGCGAAAGCGTTGCCTTGCTGGTGGTTCGTAACGGTAATCCCAATTTTGTTGCCTACCAAACAGAAGCAAAATAAACCCAGCAGTAGACTCAATAGCATGCCGCTGTAGGGTATAATCAGCCTTTATTCAGTAAGGGCTCTTTAGTATGAGCTTCGCTGTTGTTCAAATGCCATCGGTGCCTGTTTTAACGGGGCCGGTGGCTTTTTATATTGAGTGTGCCCGTTAATGGACCAAGAGTATATACGCAACTTTTCTATCATTGCCCATGTGGATCATGGCAAGTCGACGCTGGCTGACCGCTTTATTCAGGTCTGCGGTGGTCTGAGCGAACGCGAAATGGAAGCCCAGGTCCTCGACAGTATGGATATCGAGCGCGAGCGCGGTATTACCATTAAAGCTCAAAGCGTGACACTCAACTACAACTCAGAAAGTGGTCAAGTCTATCAGCTGAACTTCATCGATACGCCGGGCCATGTTGATTTTTCTTATGAAGTTTCTCGCTCGCTGGCAGCCTGTGAAGGTGCTTTGCTGGTGGTTGATGCAGCCCAGGGCGTAGAAGCCCAAAGCGTGGCCAATTGCTATACCGCGGTCGAATTAGGGCTGGAAGTATTACCGGTGTTGAATAAAATCGATCTACCCTCGGCAGAGCCGGAGCAGGTAAAGCAAGAAATTGAAGACATCATCGGCATTGAGGCCAGTGATGCACTTGAGGTCAGTGCTAAAACCGGCTTTGGAATTCCAGCAGTACTGGAAGCCTTAGTTAAACACATTCCACCACCAACGGGTGATCGAGAAGCCCCGCTGAAGGCCTTGATTATTGATTCATGGTTCGATAATTACCTCGGTGTAGTTTCCTTGGTGCGGGTGGTAGACGGGTGTATGCGTAAGGGCGATAAAATTCAGGTCATGTCTAC
>QIKG01000018.1 GCA_003232965.1 Oceanospirillales bacterium | reverse complement strand
GGTTGTCCAAGTGTTCCAATGTCATCGTCGCATCACATCCTCTACTTCATTTACCTTGCCATCCAACATGAATTTCATCTGATTCCAAACTACCAGGCCCGGCAAGTTCCGGTTTACGTACCTCAGGCAAGAACAACGTGTAGCGTGTGCTGATGAAGCAGCATATCTGGAAATTGTCGGAGCGTTTTGGTGTCAGCAGCAGTCAGTTAAATGTTTACTCATTGTCTTTCTCCACGAGGGTCTTGCGCTGCATCGCAAGTACAAGATCTGCTTTCCCAAAGCCCCGGTTCAAGTTTTCTGACTACCGGCATACCCAAAGGCCAACCGTACTGGACTGTTTTAATATCACTATCGATGATTTTTCTCTCTTGTCTGGGTAAACCTTTCAACCATTCTCGAACAGGCTCATTCCCCGAATCCATTCGGTAGAATCGCACTTCCATATGCATATCGTCCTCCTTGACGACTACTGTATCTTTTTTGGTACGGGCTACAATGTCCATAAATTCGATTCCCGCTCACTCAATGACTTTGCGGGGACCAGCTGAGACCGCCCCAGATCAACCAGCCTCTATTTTCAGTGGCTTTTTTATTGTTTCCGATATGAAGGTGGTTGGGTTTGGGTGGGTCTGATTTCGTCCGCTGACTGTCCCAGTACCATCCCAAAAATAGTTCGATATGAGATCGAATGGCCTGCATCGCCGGGAATATGGGTAGGCTTGCCGCTGTCGAGATACCCAATTGCTTTTGTGGCGCTCGCATGTAGCACACCGCACCTCATAAACAGTGCAATTTTGTCTGGAATCTATACCTACGATAAAAAACTACGACACCCTGGCTACTTGTATACATCAACAAATCAACAGATATTAATGCCGATTAAAAATACGACTGTGACAAGGAAGAAAGTTGGCAGCATGTACCGCATTGTATTTATTGAATATATTTAGATGCGAAAAACGTTCTCCCTGCATTACGTAGTGTATTTATAAATAGCGCTGTGTGACAATAAAGCAAATGGCCTCTATAACACCTCACGAAATAGAACAATTTCTCCGTTTAAACGGCCCATCCCTGTCGTCCGAGATTGCTAAGCATTTTGTTGGCAAGGGGTTAACCCCTGAAGCAGCGCGCCAGCGCATTACTCGATCTCGAGGCACAGTCACCCGTCTGTCGGGAATAAATTTTCCACGTAAGGAAAAATTCCTCTACCTGGAAGACCACTGGGGAAAACAAGAATACTGGAGAGCACTCCTTGCAGCATTCCGAAAAACAGCGGCAATTTATGGAACTGCTTTGGATGCAATTGCCGCAAGAGGTGGCGCACTACCCATCACGATGTTGGCGGGTTCGAGCGGATCACCTCTTCGTCAGCGTGGACATATTGGAGCTGAAACAGTATTCAAAAGATTGTTAGCTATTGGCGCAGTAAGCAAATCAGAATTACCCGGGCTGGGTAACTGCATTGTCCCGAACCCAAATCTTCCGATAGCAATCACAGAAATCGAGATGAACTACGCACGCTATACTGTAGAAACCACTCTCCTACTAGCAGTCCGCGACTGGGCTAGGAAACTTGGATTAGCAAGCTACAACAAAATCAATATTCGCGATAAAGACAAATCGCAACAACCAACATTTGGTACCACGCAATGGGACCTAGTGGGGCCATCATATCTCCAACCATTGGTGAAACGATCTACTGACAATAAAGTAAAACCCGGCTCGCTAGTATGTGACGTATTTGTTGGGGGGACTCTCGAGACTGATCACATACAATATTTCATCCGCAAATGCAGCGCCGTTTCGAGCCTGCGCAATATGGCAACATTCCTACCAATCATCGTTGCGGACCGCTTCACACCAGAAGCATTTAATCTAGGCCGCTCCAAAGGCGTCGTTATGGCAACACCCGGCACCCTTTTTGGAGAAGAGGTAGCATCGGGGCTTTCGTCACTCCTCAAGACACTCAACAATGCTGCGGCCATGGCTGTCAAGAATCCGGATGTTATCCAGAAGCTTTTCTCCAGTTTAAGTGCAATAGAAGGAGCTGCGGCAAATATACGAGGCGATCTCTTCGAGATGATAGTCGGTCATCTTGTCCATAAAAGGGAGGGGTATTCTGTCGATATTGGCCCGCTTATCAAAGACCGACAGACAGGTGCCTATAAGGAAATCGATGTACGAGGTGTCCGGGGCCACGAACGAGTTTGGCATTGCGAGTGTAAAGGGCATCAACCTGACCACATTGTGTCACAAGATGAAATTGAGGAATGGCTTGAGAGGAAGGTACCCTTTATTCATCGAGTAACGCGAGAAACACGCCGTGAATGGGCCAATTGCGAATTTATTTTTGAGTTCTGGACCTGTGGACATTTTGATCCTACTACACTGGATTACCTCAAATCCCGTAGCCAAGCAATAAAGAAATACCGCATAGGCTGGAAAGACGGAGATTCTGTTAGAGAATATGCCAAAGAGTCTAAGATTAGATCTATTATAAAAACACTCGAGGAACAGTACTTCAGGAATCCTTTACGCCGTGAACTTACAGTCTCCTGACATGTAGTAGTTCATGCTTAATGTTAGAAACTGGCTTTGTAGGTCTTTGGCTGAAGATTCACGTTATCTCTCAAATCACCCAGCATTGTAAAGAGTCCGGGCACTTTTCTAAATTGAAAGACACGATAAAGTGCGTACTGTGCAGAGTATGCCTCTGAAAAGTCTACTTCATTGTCTGAAACAAAGAATGGCTGATATTTTCCTGAGTTTGTTGTTTTTACCTCAATAAACAACTCTTCGTCCTTCTCACCGTCAAATGATCGTATGTCATATCCGGTTCCATCCCCTTTTTCCTGGCTTGTCCATTCTACTTCTTTCGCGAGGTCGTCTCGCCCCAAATACCCGAGGCGGGATCGTTCATAGTTCAGAACGAATTTCTCCCCCAACATACCAAGCTGCCTGTTTCTCGTCTCTCTCTCCGAATAGTTGTACTTTCGAGGAATATACTCACGAACGTGATTTTCAGCTTGTTGTGGCAAGCGATCTGGTGCTTTAGTCAGAATAGTACGCCAGTCAACAGTTGGCGGCTCTACCACTGGCAATTCAATAAGCGTATCTGACTGAGCAACAACGTCCTGCAGATTTTCTGATAGATAAGACCTGACAACATCTTTCAATAAAGACTGATAATTTCTGGCTGGCTTATAACCACGAATGTAGGGGAATCCTGATTCTATCAGTACTGCACTGATATTCTGGTGCTTAAATTCTATAGCCCCCTCTGAACGGTTACCAAGCCTTACTTGTAAGTGCCGTCTGTGTTCTGTCTTGCTATAGCCTTCACCGCGCATCTCATGTTCATACATAGACATATAGTCCTGTACAATGAGTTCGCATTCAAGGGTGCTCCAGTCAACCATTTTCTGTTACTGCAAAGAATCGATAACCACATTCAGAATTCATGCATCTATGTAGTTGTTTCCCGTCTTCCTCTTCATCAAAAGATGTTCTTGCACCACATATTCCACAAGTCACGGGTTGATCGCCCAGGAGATAATAATCAGAAATATCGCAATCCATCTTATACATCGCCTTTGATAACCATTAACGTCGCTCGCCCTCTAACCTGCATCATCTGAGAATTACAGAAACACGTCAACACCAGCCAAAATATTGTCATTCCAGACAGGGCTGGCTTTTCAAAGTTTACCTTTAAGGCGATTGACATAACCAAGCACCTGGCCCGCTTCTCCCGCCCGGTGATACAGCCTAACGCCCTCTAAAAAACCTCAAAATATATTGAAAGCATTATGAGAGTTATTGAGGCTACCGGTATCAGCAAAGTGATTATCGTTGAACGCGGGCTGTCAGACATAATCCCCCCCGACTCATCAAAGACGATAGAACAGGGAATATTATCCAGCAGGGCTGCTTTATGTGGTTTTTTCCTGTCATAGAGTAGTGTTCGCCGTTCACCAATTTCAACCCTTTCAGTGTAGTAAGGCCTGTCCTTCACCTGATAGCAATGCCCATCAACTGTAAACTCATATGTAACTTCATACCATTCGCGTCCAGAGCTTCGTGACAACAGGTTTTTAGATTTCACTGTACCTGTTGCCGTCAGCCCGTTTTTTAGCAGGTGAATTAATCGAATCCTTTTAGCTGTCATTGAGTACACAGCCAGGAACGCGATAAGGATAATCACGATGATGACTACGATGGGTGTTACTCCTCCGGTTAAATGGCGTCCGGGTGACATGCCCTGAATCCGGGAAATGGACGGCCTTTCTTTCAGGTATTCAATAACCAATGGAGTTTCTTTATCAATCGGCCTGTCAATGGCGACTGAACTGGCTTTGTAGGGTTTACCCTTGAGGCTGTACACGTAAAAATATTTATAAATCGGCTGCCCTGGCCGCACCATTGCACTTCCAAAGTTGATACGGCCTGTGGAGAATATCGTCTTTTGTTTGCCAACCAGAGTACCCGTTGTCGTTTCTATAGCGCCTTTATAAAAAAGCAATGAAGGATAATCAAATGCAAAAACCAGAAAAAAGGCGATTGCAAATGCCAGGAACAGAACGCTTATCTGGTATCTGAACCCTGTAAAAAGGCACTTTGCTTTTACACTGAAGGGTATTCTTCTTGGAGGTGGCAATAATTCATTCGACATTTGGCTATAACCCCCACCTGTTGAAGGCAAGGGCTGTTGCCAATGCCATAGGGCTTAACGTCGTTTGTGGCGCGCCACCCCGATCAGCCCCACCAATCCGGCACCAAACAACCACACGGCAGCGGGAAGTGGTAGGAAGCCAGACTGCCTGTGATTTGCTGTCCCAGATCGAAAAAACCGTCATCAACGGTAAACCCGAACTCCCGTTTCCCAAGCAATGAACTATTTGAATCGAATAATTCATAATACCCCAGCATCAATCCGTCGTCTCCCAGGTATTTCGTTCAGTTAGACGAGCTGATTGAATTTCATTCCGCTGTTGTTAACAGCACTGCCCTGTATGGTGGGAACTCATAATTGAGACCTGTGATGCGACCACGCCAGTAGGGCTTCCGCCCCTAGGGAAGCATCTATGCCACTTCACCCTCAACAGAGACGCGCATCCCGTCGCGTAGCTCGTAATTGTGCCATCGACCTTCCCACGGCGCTGGGATTACCGTGCCCGCGACAGTACGCCCAGGTGCCCTGACATACACTGATTCGATCAGATCATCGTCATTAAAACGGAACAACATGGTCACTGTGGTTTCACCATCCTTCAGCGTAGAAGCCCTGCCTCCGTGTTGGGAAATCCCTCAGCATGCTGAACCCCGGCATTTCCCACAGCTCACTTCCGGTGCCTAAAGTTTTAAATCCGGCCCAACCGGCACGATTTGTGTCGGGTTAATCGTGGTATGACTAAAATAGTAATGTCGCTTGATATAGGCAATATCGACTGTCT
>QIKG01000114.1 GCA_003232965.1 Oceanospirillales bacterium | reverse complement strand
AGGCCAAGTGATAGACATGCAGACGGGTGCCACCATAGCTCAAGTGACGGATCCCTTAACCGGACAACAAACCTCATTAACCGGTGAGTTTCTGGGTCGTTTGGCCAACTTTGCCTTCATGGCCGCAGGCGGCTTGATGTTATTGGTCGGAGCGTTGATCGAAAGTTTTGCCGTGTGGCCGGTCGGGCAAGTCATTCCCAATTTTGCAAGCACCGGTTTGAGAATCTTTGAAGCCGAATTTTCATTTTTCATCATGCTGACCTTATTGATTGCTGCGCCCATACTGGTCGTGCTGTTCATCATTGACAGCATGCTTGGCCTGGTGAATCGTTATGCCCAGCAGCTTAACGTGTTTTTTCTCTCCATGTCGCTTAAATCTGTGGCCGTGGTGATGTTATTAATGATCATGATCGCGTCACTGATGCAACTCCTGGTGGACGAGCTTATTGACCACGCCGGCGCCCTGCCAGGATTACTGCAAGGCCTTTTTTCTTGAACGCGGCCCGGCCTCCTGATCCCTGGTTACAGACGAAACGCCTGCGCCTGCGAGAATTCTCGACAGCAGATCAATATGCACTGGTGAATATGCATAAAGATCCGCGTGTACGAGCCTTACTGGTGGATGACTACCCACTGGATCGCCATGTCGTTACTCATGAATTGATCACAAAGTTACAGAAATTTTATAGAGAGCACGAAGGGCTGGGCATTTGGTGCGCGGAATATAATAGACCCCATAGAGTGGTCACTACCCTCAATACGACCGTAGCAGATCAACACAGGACAGATGACGCACTGTCCCTGTCTAGCCTGGAAAAACAAATCCAGCCAAAACCTCGGTTTGCCGGTTGGTTCAATTTAATGCCCATGACCGAGCAGCCGGAGGAGGTAGAGCTGGGCAGTCGCCTGCTGCCCGAAGTGTGGGGCATCGGCTTGGCGCTGGAAGGAGGCGAGTTATTATTGAAACATGCGTTCAATACCCTGGGTCGTGATCGTGTCTGGGCCGTGGGTCATATTGAGCACCGCTCGGTGCGTTATTGCGTTACGGCATTGGGCTTTAAAAGCCGTAGTGTGAGGGAATATGAAGGAACAACCGCACAATATTACCGAGTGGATCAGGAGGAATGGCGGGCGTGGCAGAAAATACCGCGCAGAGACAGGCAACGTCATGCGGTTGCTGTGTGTAAAGTCGAGCCTAGTTAGGGTTAACCCCAATATACAAAAATTACATTAAGGGTTTTAATGTGAGTTGTCCAAGGGCAGAATAATCTGGCTTGGTAAAATTTTATGATTAAAGGAGAGTTAAAATGGCTGGAGCAGTTAGTGGTTTGGTAGGTAGCCTTGTAAGCAGTGTGGTGAGTTCGGTTGTAAGTAACTTGAGTTCAATGATATCCAATATGGGGATGGGTAATATAGCGGGTGCACTTTCGAATGCATTCACGGGAGCAATAGGTAATGCCCTTAAAGGTGTTATCGACAATGCCCCGCTACCGGAGTTTTTAAAGGATATGGCGAAAGATGCTATTGATGACGTTATTGGCAGCAATCAGCAGCCAACCACGCCTGAGGCGCAGGATGCGGTGAATGATAAGTTTGGTGAGATGCTGAGAGAAATGGCTCAGGAAATGGTAGATGAAGCAGGGAAAGAAGCAAATGAAAAAGCGGAAGGAGAAGGTGGTGGAGCAGCAAACTGGCTTGTTGCCCTGTCCAATTCTTTGGCTAAAATACAGGGTGATTTTCTTGATAAAGCCATGGATAATTTAGAACAAATGGAAGGCTTAGACGCAAAGGAGAATGGTTCAGAATTTATGACGCAACAAGGCGAATACCAGGCAAATATGAAAATGTTTGGTATGATGGCAGAAGCATCATCAACTACGTTAAAAACTATAGGCGAAGCATTAAGTTCACTTTCTAGAAAGCAGTAAATTCAATATTGTTGGACGTGATATTGTCCGCAAGCCGGATGCTTGCAAAAGCATCCGGCTTTTGTCATGTCTGTGTGGCCAACATCTGACTATTTGTTTTATAGAATGAAAGCTTAGCTAAAACTTAGTGGGAAACGTGAGCAACAGGAGAGACATCAATGAACCATCATAACCTTATTTTGACCATACCTCTCGCCATCTTACTGGTCGTACTTCAATCATCCTGTGGCGGCGGCAGTAAGTCTGATAACGATGAACCAGGAGTGAGCAATCCACCGCCTTTGGACACATTGGGTGCCACGCTGGAGGGAAACTTGTTGTGGGGGAACTACGGTGGCGAGACTGCAAAGTTGGATATTTCAACACGCCGTTGGCAAAAAATTCCAGTGATAGAGAGCTGGATGGAGCAAAACAAGGATATGCGTAACATTGATGGTCGAAATGATAGCCTTACACGTTTTTCAAATAATGGTCAATTTTCGTTGAAAGTGGTTCAAGACTGCGACCGGGATGTGGGAGGCGTTTTAGACAACATTATAGCGCAATGCATTGTTGTGTTTGATCTGACAAGTCAATCTGTTATCAGTGATTTTAAAGTAAGTCCGATTACAGGGTCATTTCTTTATGAGATTGCGCTTTCTGACGATGGTCAATACATCGCGATACTTGATGATAATACTTATGATCAGTACCGGTTGGTAATTTTTGATCTTGGTGGTAATAAAATTGGAGAGAGTTTCTACAGCGATAGACTTGTTGGTGAATTTGTTCAAGTTGATGCTCTGGAATGGTTGCCAGATGGTCGCTTGGTATTCTCTTATGGTTCTGGAATCATGCGCACCACTGAGCCTTTTTCCACCTCAGCTAAGCCGCTCAAGATTTTTTCCGAGAACCAGGGGGAGCCGGTACATCTTCGGGTCAGTCCGGATGGGACAAAAATAGCTTATGCTTTGAAGACCGGTACAACTCTTGTGTCATTGGAATCAACACTCTGGGTTATGGATGTCGATGGTAGTAATGCCTACCAGTTGGTGGAGGCTTTGGGCAACACTCAGCCAGAGATGAATAATCCGGCTTGGTCTCAGGATGGCAAGTGGATAGTATTTCAATTTGGTGGTGTGAGTTCTGGTGTGAATGGTGATAATGGGACTTATGTCCCTGGTGTGCCATCGGGTCTTCTGGTTATATCTTCTGATGGACTCAAGGAGCCTATTGATTACGATGGTGTAGCGAATTCGCCTGATGATATTGTTCGTATTTCCAGTTATTACAAGAGCGGAGGTGACAGGTTTGTTAACGACGCAGATAAACTGCGAGATAGCTTTCCAAGAGGACGAGTGACTTGGGTTATGCCGTAATGTGCTGAAAATTCGGGAAAGAGACAAACTGGGGAACAAATTCGGGGACATATATGGACGCTCCCGTGATTGCAAGGAATGATTGTTATTAAATTGCATTTTTTACGCTTTTAATCCTGAATTCAAACCAAATCGTAAATTCGGGGACACCCAAAATAAATAGAAAAAGGGAAATTACGAGGAAAAAAATTACGAGGACACCCACAATAATAATCAAAGAACACAATTACTTATCTTGGGTGTCCGGATAAATTACTTAAATGTTATTTTAATTGCATCATTGATATTAAAATAATTATATTTAGAAAACTAGTTAGGGTTAACCCTAGCTAGTTTTTCATCTAAACTTGGTTTAGGCTGGAAAAAAACAAACCTACTTACCATCACAACGGGACAGAGGAATAACGGACTATGATCATACCTGCTGCAAATATTGATATTCGATCGAGAAACCTGAGCCAGAGTAATACGATTGCTAATACTAATCGCCTCTCGAACGACTCTGATTTCCAGAGCAAAGCGACGGAAGCACTTAAAGACCAGTTTACCCGACAGTTTCGCGATCTGGCTTCAGATCCTGATAAATTCTATGATTTACTCAAAACTGTTTACGGATCAAACATAGATCGTGATATGGCCGTCACATTAAGAACTCAGGCATTACGCGGTGATTTGAGCTGGATGCCTGAAGTTAAAGTAGTAAACAGCCAAACGCTGCAACAAGGCGAGCTGCAAGGGTTGGGCGCGTATTCTGCAAAAAATAATGTCATCTACCTCAATGAAAAAATCCTGGCGACCCCTGAATTGGCGCAAAAAGTTTTTAATGAAGAAGTCGGCCATGCGCTGGACACGATACTTAACACCGCCGATGCAAGAGGTGATGAGGGCGCGTTGTTCAGTCGAATGCTCAGTGGCGAGAAGATCAGCACTGGAGAGCGCAGTCAAATTCGCAGTGAAAACGATTCCGGCGTGATCAAGATTGATGGGCGTGACGTTGAAGTTGAATTTTATATGAATAATAACAATAATAATGCCAACAATAACCGCAATAACAACGCCAACAATAACTCCTTTAGTTTTGTGCCGGGGCAAGGCACTAACTATTATCCAGTTCAGGGTTCTGGTAATTTTGGCTCAGGTTCTACGGTGCCAACTTCTGCACCTGCGACCAGCCCCGTAACAGAGCAGGCGCCTCAGGGTACGACTCCCGTCACTATCCTTCCTGCCATTATAATTACCCCAGAAGAAGAACAACTTATTAAGAATCAACAAATCGAACTTTACGGTAGCATTACCGGAGCGGCTGTAAACGGAGCATTTTCAGCCACTGAGGCGGCGTTAAAACAAGAGGGGTTTAATCAACTCAGTGAGAAAGTGAAATACGCAGGCTGGGCGGCGGCTCCTTTTATGAGCAGTGGAGTGGAAATCGGCAAGCTGGGCGAGAACTCAACCCCGGCTCAGATTATTACAGCGAGTATTATTGGTGGACTGAAAGCGCTTGATGAAACGGGTATTGCTATCCTCGTTGGCCTAGCTGTCGGGGCGCCGTCGTCGGTAACAGGACCTGGCGGTATTTTTGCCGGCGCAGTTGCCGGTGTTTTTGCTGTGGAATATTATAAGAATAACTTCGATGCTGATAGTAATATCAATGACTGGCTCGACAGTCTGGCTCCCCAACTGGAAAAGGCAGTTCAAACGCTGCTGGATGGTTCTGAAGTCGTCATCGATACCGTTGATGAACTAAGCAATGAAATTAATTACGGTATCGCTAATTTATTTTTGAGCCGGACTGAGGACGGCGTTGTTTTTAGTGCCCCAGATAACAATGCCAGTGAAATAGCGCTTCCAAATGCGTCGGCTCCTCCTGATGTTGCAACGGATAACATTGTCACACCTCCAGACTTAACTCTGGAACCGCCGAGTGACAGCGATATGGCTATTTTGTTGGCGGAATCCACTATGGGTACAATTGTAACCGTTGAAAGTGGTGATACCCTAAGTCAACTCACTATTGAGGCCTACCCCGGCGGTTACAACCCGGATATGATCAGGAAGGTGGCGGAGTTTAATGGTCTGAGCAATGCCAACAGCATCAGAGTCGGTCAGCAGTTGGATTTTCCACCCATAGAGGTGCTGAACGCACTTGACAATGATATCAATGAAATTCCAAA
>QIKG01000124.1 GCA_003232965.1 Oceanospirillales bacterium | reverse complement strand
CGGTTCTGGCAATTTCACCCGCAGGTACGGGAATAGCGTACCGCTCAAACAGTTCTTTTGACTGATATTCATGGAAATTCATAGTGTTACCTCTAGTTTAAGCCAACCATAACAGTCAACTGCGGAGTCCGTGGACGGCTAAATCTGAAAATGAACAATTGACTATGGCAGACAAAGCGATAAAAACCAGGGGATATTTTCGCTTAAAAATGAGCTGGTAGCAAAGGTTAATAGTGGTTTTTAAGCTTTTGTCTATAAATTGATCACAAAACTCTGTGATTAAAGAAGCTCTCAAGGAAGCTCCCCCCTTAAACAAATGGCAAGCGCTGTGAATACGACTTGTGGTATATTCAAATTGGCATGATAGGTCTTTGGTTATTTCATCAAGCTGTCATCATGGCCAAGAACAAGGGAGGAACGCCCATTACTCGAGGGGAATCGAGTATACGGGTTAGAGAGATTTGGGCATATGACCCCAAGCTTGGACAACACCACGCAACGCCATTGGAATCTTAGCAATTACCCTAGCTCACGGGCGCTGGCACGGCGGGTCATGGTTTACTTTAATATTTTTCGGTTTATTGTCGCCAGCGTAATTCTGTTTTTAGTGTTTTCAGGCACGGCTCAAATTGTTCAGGCGGAGTTACTCAACCTCGCCAGATCTACAGCACTAGTCTACTTTGCCGACAGCCTGTTAATGATCGTTCTTCTCAGCCGCAACCCCGAACAACCCCACATGCTCGGCAGGTTTGCTTTTATCGTCGACATTGTTGTCGCCATGATTTTAATTTACACCCTCAATAGTCTTTCCATTGGTACCGGCATGCTGTTGGTTTTCTGGTGCTGTGCGGCTGCAGTTATCCTGCCGCGTGGCTTCGCCTTCACCCTCGCGGCGGCTTCAAGCATCTTCATTATCGCTTTTACCGCCTGGGGCATGTTGTATAGCGATGGGGTAACTCACGACTTGCTCACTGCGGGCATCTATGCTGCCAGTTGTTTTTTCGGAGCACTGATTTTCAGCGCTCTGGCCCGTTGGAACCAGCAATATGAGCTACTGGCTGAACAAAATGTTGTTGATCTACGCAACATGGAGCAGATTAACGAAATAGTAATCCGGCGGATGAGAACCGGGGTAGTCGTTGTCGATCACGCCGGGGAAATTCGCTTAATGAATGAATCTGCCTGGTTTTTACTCGGCTCGCCCGACAGCGCTAATACGAATTTATCGGCGGTTGCTCCGCGCCTGATGAAACTGTTGCGGCGTTGGCATACAGGTAAAAAGGTCACCGATGAACCCGAATCGCTGGTTCCAGGTCACTCCCCGGTGATTCCACAGTTTATTAGAATACCCGGCACCCACAACGAAGCAACCTTGGTGTTTTTACAAGACACCAGCAAAGTGTCCCGTCAGGCAAGCACTATCGCTACCGAGACTTTGGCTAAATTATCCGGCAGTATTGCCCATGAAATTCGCAACCCACTGGCCGCTATAGTGAATGCCAGTGAGCTCATGCAGGAGTCTGAGAAAATCAACCCGGAAGACCAACAACTGCTAAAAATCATTAATACTCAAGGCGAACGGATCAATAGTATTATCGAAAACATACTCCAGCTTGCGCGCCAAAAACGCTCTAGACCGGAGGTCATACAACTCAACCTTGAACTTCAAAGTCTGGTGACTGAATATCGCCAGATGATGCCGAAGAATGGCCTAAAGATCACCCTGAATCTACTGCCTCAACCCACCTATGTGTTGTTTGACCGCAGCCAGTTCCAACAGGTTATTCATCAACTACTGGAAAATGCTGTAACCCACGCCAGTCAGTCTGACCAGCAAACGCTTGTCAGCATCTCTCTGGACACCAAGCACGGTTCCGACCATATAATTTTAGACTTCGAAGATAACGGCCCGGGTATATCCGCCAATATGATGGCTAAAATATTTGAGCCCTTTTATTCCAGCCACCAACAGGGATCCGGCTTGGGCTTGTATATTATTCAGCAACTGTGTTCTATCAACCAAACTGAACTCAGTGCGATTTCTTCCGATGGCAGCGGGGCGTTGTTCCGGCTGGTTATTCCGAGTGCCAGCCACGAACAGAAAGTCAATCGACAGGTGCAAAATTAATCACCAGACTGTAACTCGACGCATTCAAAGTTATAATGATGAAAAAGCAAACCGCAAAAGCTGGAATATAAAAGCTTTTACAAGTACCGGTGCATAATGTCTGAAACAATAAAACAACGAATTCTGGTAATAGATGATGAGCCGGATATTCTTACACTACTGGAAATGACCCTATCAAGGATGGGGCTTGAGGTCACTACAGCCGCAGACTTAACTGTGGCTCGTGAAAAACTGGCACAGCAAAGCTTCGACTTCTGCCTCACCGATATGAAGCTTCCCGATGGCAATGGCCTCGACCTGGTTGCCGAAATAGCGAAAAAACACCCTGACCTGCCAGTTGCCGTACTCACCGCCCATGGCAGCATTGAAGATGCCGTTACCGCCCTAAAACTGGGGGCCTTCGATTTTGTTTCCAAACCTGTCAATATTAAAGACCTGCGCCGCCTGGTTGGGGTGGCACTTAAACTCCACCCGCTGGGAAGCGAAAGTCAACAAGAAGCGCTCTCGGCTACACACGCTAAAAAGTTAAAAAGGCTTATCGGTCAATCGCCGGCGATGGATAAAGTCCGGCGTTTGACCATAAAACTTGCCCGTAGCCAGGCACCGATCTTTATCAGCGGCGATTCAGGCACCGGCAAGGAACTGGTTGCAGACCTGATTCATCAGCTAGGGCCACGCGCTGAAGGGCCCTTTGTACCGGTTAACTGCGGTGCAATTCCCGCCGATTTAATGGAAAGTGAATTTTTCGGACATACCAAAGGCAGTTTTACCGGTGCGCATGAAGATAGTCCGGGGTTATTTCAAAGTGCCAACGGCGGCACCTTGTTTCTGGATGAAGTGGCCGATCTGCCCTTAGCAATGCAAGTTAAGTTATTACGAGTTATTCAGGAAAAACGCGTTCGGGCCATCGGTGCAGTCAAAGAAAACGCCATCGATGTGCGTATCCTCAGCGCCAGCCATAAAAGTCTAAAACCACTGGTAGACAATGGCCAGTTCAGGAATGATCTCTACTTTCGCCTAAATGTAATTGAACTGCACATGCCGGCCCTGCATCAACGCCCGGAAGACATACCACTATTAGTGAGACACTTTAGCCGACTTCTGGCAGCCGAATTCGGACTAGAAAAATCCCCAGAATTCAGCGCTGAGGCAACATCGGCACTGTTGAAACACCACTACAGCGGTAATGTTAGAGAATTAGTTAATATCCTGCAGCGCGCGTTGACGCTGGGTGATGGCAAGCAAATTGATATTGACGACCTAATGCTCGAACAAAATACCCCAGCGGAAGAATTACTAAACAAAGATTCCAGTACCCGCCCCACACCGGAAAATCTGGATGACCACATGGAAGGTATCGAAAGAGAAATTATCAAAAAAGCCTTGGAACAGTGCCACTACAACAAAACCGAAACCGCAAGAAAACTAGGCATATCCTTCCGTTCACTACGCTACAAAATCAGCAAATACAACATCCAGTAGGGTGGGCAATTATATGCCTGCCCGTGGGCATAAATGCCCACCCTACCAAAAAGTGCGCCATAGCCACCCAGCGCCGATGCTCAGTTAAACCGTAAATATAAATTAGAAATTCATGATAGGTTCTCGCTATTATGATTCGCCTTCATCTTTATGAGTTGCATACAACGCATTATACGGGTATCCTCTTCTTTAATGAGTCGGATAAACCACATTATTACATGACTGAAGCTTTAACAATCCAAATTTTCACAAATGCACTTTGGCAAGATGCTGCGGAACTGATTATTACAGATCCAAGCCTTGGCCATACCAGCGCTTGCACACTCAATTACAGCACCTCACATTTGCTGAACAATTACAATCAAAGAGCAGAAGCAGCTGTCGGCATTTCCTATGCGGTTGAAGCGTTTGGGTATAGTAACGATAACTGGATGCGTTTCCTGGATGACATAATCCCCGCAGGAGCCAGTCGTAAATATTGGGTCAATAAACTCGGCATTGAAGATAAAACTTTTGCCGAGCAAGATTTCGCATTACTCAAGTATGGCAGCATGGCGCCTATCGGTAATTTGCGTATAAAAGAGTCTCTTCCAGAAAAAACTAAAGATCAAATGAATGTTGATTTTAGTATTGACCAGGTCGCAAACCATGATATTGATTTTATTGAATACGCTCAGCAAAATGGCGCAACCACAGGCGGGGCTTCTGGTGCCGGAGGTGTGGCTCCGAAGGTGTTAATTCGTTGTAATGCTCAAGATAGAGTATGGATCGATTCATACCAGGATAATCATGAAAACCTTGATTTACATTACCTGGTTAAATTCCCTCGCGGTAACCGCAATATAGATAAGGATATTTTACGCGCAGAATTTCATTATTATCATGAATTGGAGCAACTGGGGTTTAATACTATAGCCACAGAAAAAATGCGTTTAATTGAGGGCGAAAGGGTACCATCTTTATGGTTGCCTCGTTTTGATGTGTATATAGAAAATAAGCAGATGAATCATTGCGGTATGGAATCTGTTTATTCAATTCTAGAAGAGCCGCCTGCAAAACCGTTATTGCATACAGATGTGCTAGCACGCATGATTAAAAAAATGCAGGCTAAAGAATATTTAGGGGATACACAAACCTTGCTGGATCAAACTGATGGTGTCGCCAAATTTGTCATCGAATGGGTACGCAGAGACCTGCTGAATATCGCTTTTGGGAATTCTGATAACCATGGAAGAAACACCGCCTTTTTAAAAACAAACAATTATATTTCACTTGCGCCGATTTTTGATTTTGCCCCAATGAAGGCTGATCCGGAAATAGTTACACGCAGTTTTACGTGGGGTCCTGGTATGGAGCTTGGTGGTCATTATGATTTTCAGAAAATCAGTCTCCACCTTCAGCAGTGGATAGAACCGGATAAACTACTTTCAGCACTTCAACAAACTGCTTCTCAGCTTCATGGTCTACACAAAAGGTTGGAAGATCGGGGCGTGCCTAATTCAATCACCGCTTTTCCTACAATAGGATTATCTCATCTTGAGGAAAAACTAAGCCAGTGGGGACTATTATGAAAGATACAAAATCTGGCAAGTTGACGGGTAGGCAACCACTGGCAAATAAACGAATAAATTTATCTAGACAAGCGCGCGAGCAGTTATTGCTAGAAATCAGTAGTGAAATATTACACGCTAAGCTGAACAAAGGCGCCGCGCTGAAAAAACTCAGGTTACAACTGTTTTCCGCAAGTCAGGCAGATTATGCCACCATGATAGGTATAGGTCGCAAGGCACTTTCAGAAAAATCGAGAATGATAAAGGCAACTACACCGAGGCCTTTTTACAAAAAGTGTTCGCACCCGTAGGGCTAGTGGTAACAGTCATTCCAAAAAATCTTGAGATTCTCAGAGAAATATTAAAGACAAGTTAGAATTATTCACACTTGCGCGTGGGCATAAATGCCCACCCATCCCTGAAAACACACCGTAGGGTGGGCATTTATGCCCACGCGCTGAAAGCTCGACGCACCAAACAACCCCCAATAATGTTATTACAATTAAACGCGTGGGCATAAATGCCCACCCTACCAAAACCATCAAAAATATCTGATTTATATATTCGGATATGCCCACGCGTACAACATCGGCGTATCAAACAAGTCCCAATAATATAATTAAAATTAAACGCGTGGGCATAAATGCCCACCCTGCTGACAAATATTGTCACTTTACGACGGTCATGGCCATTGAAAACCCTGGTCGATTAAACCAAGCAAACAAACAAACCCAGTAATACCAGCATATCTAGCCACCAATGGACATCTGGCACACTAATTGCATTAAGTATCTTGCTAGTGCTAAATGGAATTAGCAAAATGGATTTATCAGTAAATTGCTATAAGGAGTTAGCATAAAGGACGCTAAGCAATTGCTGCAGGGAGCTAGCAGTTTATTAAGGAAGCTGAAACACCTGGCAACAGGTGTGAAGCACGAAGAAAGGGAGCTGAAGCAAATGGGGATTAGCATCAGTCGCCGAGCGGCGTGA
>QIKG01000271.1 GCA_003232965.1 Oceanospirillales bacterium | reverse complement strand
TTTTGATCGCCTTGAGGACTACATAAATACAAAGAGCTACACTGAGCACAACCCACACATGGCGGATGGTTTTGTTTCACTGCGTGCGGCCTTAACCATGTCTGCAACAAACGGGGTTAAGGCGATACAGTATGAAAAAAATCATCGAATTTTAGCTGAAGGTAATTTTGTACTTTCTATCAGCGAAGGTTTAGCTAATGGCGTTCATTCTGCATTTTATGACCTGTTTAGAGTTTCATCGGGAAAAATTGTTGAGCATTGGGATACGACTGAGGCAATCGCTCCTCAATGTGAGTGGAAGAATAATAATGGGAAGTTTTAGCGCTGAATATGTGAGCGCACTTTTTCAGACTGATATTCTTTGCCGTTGCGGGTGAATGTACAACCAGAATTGCCAATATATTCGAGTAAATGCAGGGTTTCTTCTTCCGTTACTGCGTTATCGGCTTTTACCTGAGCACTAAACATCAGGGTAACAATTGCGCTTAAAAACAATTGACTTTTCACTGTTGCAGGCCCCTATAATTGACTTTCCGGCATAATTCGCATCACTGATGCCTTAAACCTTAGCCACCAGTTAGCCTGGGGCTCATTGTTTTCGACAACCTCGAGGCCATCTATCAAGCCGGTCCAGCGAAGGTTTCCTTTTTCATTCTCGCTTACCCGGTAAGTGAAGGACGGTAATTTTTCAAAAAACCCCTCTACCAAAGCTCCGGCTAGGTCACTACTATCAACCAAAACACCAAATTCGGTGTTGATAGCAATAGAGCGTGGATCAAGGTTTAAAGAACCAACAAGGGTATGCCGACGATCGATGAAAAGAGCCTTTGTATGCAGGGTCATGGAGTCATAGCCGGGTTGGTCATTAGCCTTTGTGGATTTTGAGGAATCTACTCGTGCTTCGTATAACTCCACCCCCGCATCGATTATTGCGTGACGATAGCGGGCGTAACCGCTATGCACCGGCACATGGTTGTTTGAAGCCAGCGAATTGGTAACAATCACCACCCGCACGCACACCGTTGTCGACAATACGGCGCCAGAATTCAACGCCCTCCTTGCCAGGAATAAAGTAAGGCGTAATTACTAGCACTTCTGATTTTGCGGCATTAACAGCGTCTATTAATTGGCTGACAAGGAGCTGATGTTCTGAAGATTTTTTATTAAGAAATATTGTGCATCGATAGTGCGTTCAGCTCGATCCATCAACGCCAAGCGAACCCCGAGTGCATCAAGGCCCTTAATCAAAGGGAAATAACCGGACATACCAGGATTAGCAGCAGCCCATTCGTCCACCTCCCTACCCAAGTCGGTATTAGCTGTATCGGCAATAAACACGCTGTTCTCCCGTGGAAAATCCAGTGGTGCGGTGGCACAGCCAAACTGCAGCAGTAGCAGAAAAATGGCTGTTGATTTTATAAGATATTTAACTGGCGGCTGCTGATTCATTGTATCTTCTGCACAACGGCCACTATTAGCGACGGTACTGCCATTCCAGGCTAAGCCAGCGACCTCTACCGGGAAAATAGCGATAATTTCCAAAAGCAAAATCCGCGCGTTCAGCGTACCGGCGATCAAAAACATTATTCATGCGCAGCGAGAGTTGGTGACTGCCATCGGCAAAAGTTAACGCTGCACGCAAGTTAAACAATGCATGGCCGGGATAGGTAAAAGCATTGCCTGCATCAAGGAAGTAACCGCCTTGATATACCCATTCTGCTTCATATTGCTGGTTTTCATGTGCTTGCCAATTCAACCGTATTGCACCTAACCAAGGTGGCGCAGTATCGATCTCATTGCCTCTACTGATGACACCGGAAAAGCCCAGATCCCGATTAAAATCGTAACTATTTTCAGCCCAAGAGAGATTACTGTTAAGGGCAAGTTGTGCTGACATTTGCCAATGGAACTGAGCCTCAATTCCTCTATGTCGACTTTTGCCATCACCTACATTAAATCCATTAGCATCACGGAAAATAAAGTTTTCCTTACGCATAAAATAGGCAATTAACTCATAGCTTATATTCTCAGCACTGCCTTTATAGCCAAATTCAAGCGAATCCAGAGTCACCGGTTTTAGGTCGACCACAAGCTGTCCCCTTTGCAAGCGATACAACTCCGTAGCCTGCGGTGCACGGTAGCCTCGGGCAGCGCGCAGATAGAGTAGTTGTTCCGATGGCAGTTGATAACTTAGCTTTAGCTCCGGTGAGATATTACTGAAACTATCTGTACGATCTGCCGGTCGGGTATACAGGCAGCCACCAAAACCACATTCGCTGCCATCATCCCGGGTATTACCATCCAGCATCTTATTATCATAATCATAAGCCAAGTACTCTGCCCTTAAACCTGTGGTTAGCTCAAGCTCCGAACTGAAATCATGTTGCCATTGAAACCAGACAGCCGCCATAGTTGCTGCAACATCGTAGTCATAATGATAACCCTGCGGACGGGTTTCATTGAGAAATGCCGAGCCGCCATTGAGTACATTCTCCTGGAATTCCTGTAGAAAACCCTGGGTCCATTCAAGATCAATTCCGGCAGACAGTGAGCGTTCATTTGACCAGCTTGTAAGCAAGCCAAAAGAGTCCTGACCATTGGTTTCCAGTGGCGTGCCGGGTAGAAAATGCTGCAGGAAGTCCATGCGACTGCTGCGCAAATAAGGTATTAACTCAAGACTGTCGCCATTATCGGCTTGCCAGTTCCAACGGCTGGAAAGCCGTGATGCCCAAGCTTTACGGAATGCATCCGGGTTCAGGTTTTGCCGGCGCAGGGTAGAATCCTTATAGGCATCTTTGCCGAGGATAAATCCAGCAGTATCCTGATCCAAGCTGGCATAGGCAAAAGAAGTTCGGCCTCTAGCTTTGCCCACTGAGTGCAGTGCCTGAAAGTTAAATAAACCTTGCTGGTATCGTTCATCATCCCTGAAGCTTTTAGCATCCGTATAACCTGCCTGAACAGCTAGCGTATCTGAGGACATGGCTATTTGACCACGATAATAGTTATCACCGCCCAGTTGTAGAGAAAACGCTGATGAAACTGCATCAGCCGCACTGGCTTGAGGGCCGGGCGTAAAAACACTGATCGCGCCATGCAAGGCATTTGAGCCATATATAACTGTACCCGGCCCACGGAGTACATCAATCCTGCCTGCCTGTGCTACATTGACTTCAAATAACTGATTCACATTACAGAAACCCGCGGGTCGAGTCGGCACCTGGTCCTCCAGCACCATAAAAGCACCACAAGCCCCTGCCCCGGTTAAAACCGGCGAGCGAATAGCCGTCAAATGTTCCTGTCCGGATCCACGACTGATCCAAACCCCGGGGATGCGATCAAATATTTCATTAGGATGTGTTGGTAATTCAAGCGCTAACTCAGCTGCGCTGATGACTGCCAGGCTGCTACTCGCTGAATAATTTACCGTTTCCCGGCTGGAGGTAACCTGCATGACTGGAAGTATTTTGGAATCAGTTTCCACAGTTACTTCACTAAGCCCATTAACGGCGCCGGTATTCAGCTGTAACAGAGAAAACAATAGAAATGTATTTAACATCAGGCTCTGGAACTCATCATTAATAACATAAAATATTTCCTTTAAAGAATAAACTTAATCACAACAAACAGCTATGCTGCAACTATTGTAAGCCATGTATGTTTTACTTTTTCTTTTTCTGTTAGCTGCTTTGCATATCACAAATTTTGTTGCTAATACGCAGCACAGTAGCGCTTTTTGGCAAAGAGTATAATATGACTAGCAAAGCAACAACCCACATTATTATCAACACACTACATGGCATAGGGTAAAATCATAAGTCCAGCGCCAGAATCGTTATTATCCGGAGAACTGAGGTATGAACAGCCAAATCAAGCAGGCAGACATTGCCCCCGCAAACACTATCGTTAACGCTTTAAATGAGAGCTTGGGTTTACAGCGGCAGGCCTACCTTGATGACCCTGTGCCTGATGTTGCTCAACGAAAACAGGATCTACTCAGCCTGAAAAAAATGCTCAGCGAAAACTCAAACGAGATCCTCGAGGCGATCAATCAGGATTATGGTAATCGCTCAAAGCATGAGAGCATGTTTGCAGAAGTTTTGGTAACTCTGGATGGAATTAACTTTGTACTAAAAAACATGAAGCGCTGGATGAAAGTGCAGCACCGGGCAATTGATATAACGATGTATCCGGGTGCCCGCAACCGAGTTATCCCGCAACCCTTGGGCGTTGTCGGTATTATTGTTCCCTGGAACTTTCCTATTCAACTTAGCTTTGCACCACTGACTTCTATATTTGCAGCGGGTAATAGAGCCATGGTCAAAATGTCGGAAAACTCCCGTCACCTTAGCCATTTGTTGATGGAGATTAGCCCTAAATATTTTCCGCTAGATAAACTGAGGTTTTTTGAAGAAACTGGCGAGGTCGGCATTCAGTTTTCCCAACTACCCTTCGACCATTTATTATTTACAGGGTCTGGCGCAACCGGCAAAGCCGTAATGGCATCCGCCGCCAAAAACTTAACACCGGTAACGCTTGAGCTAGGCGGCAAGTCCCCGGCGGTCATCGATCAAAATTATTCGATGAAAAAAGCGGTTGAGCGCATTTTATTTGTAAAGACTTACAATGCCGGGCAAGCCTGCGTTAGTGTAGATTACATCTTTATTCCTGAAAATCGCATCGATGAGTTTGTTAGCGAGGCGCAGGCATGGATAAACACACACTGCCCTGATATCAACAGCATAGACTACACATCTATAATTGATCAAAGTGCCTATGAGCGTCTACAGCAGGCACTGGAAGATGCCCGAAAGCATGATGCTACTGTAATTAATTTGACTGAAGGTCAGGAATCGGCTGAAGGCATGCGTAAAATCGGCTTGCATCTTGTGCTCGACCCAAAGGATGAAATGATTCTATTGCAGCGTGAAATCTTCGGGCCAATATTACCAATATTGAGTTATACAGACCCTCGGCAAGTAGTGGAGTATATTAATTTACGCGATCGGCCATTGTCATTTTACCCTTTCACTAATGACAAAAACCTGCAGAACTTTTACCTCGACAAGGTGATGTCCGGCGGTTGCTGCATCAACGATGCCATGTTGCATGTAGCCCAGCATGACCTGCCTTTTGGTGGCGTTGGTGCTAGTGGCATGGGGCATTATCACGGCTTTGAAGGCTTTGTCACTTTTTCTAAATTGCGACCAGTTTACTATCAAGCGGGATTCAGTGCGATGAAGTACCTAGCGCCACCTTATGGAAAGTTGGCCAATAAAGCCATGGATATACTGCTTAAATTAAAATCCTGAGAAAAGCACACTGCAAGCTGGAGCGTACAATATGAACGGTGCAGAAAAGTTACTCGAAACTCTTATAAACAATGGCGTGGAAATTTGTTTTTCCAATCCAGGCACTTCTGAAATGCAATTGGTTTCTGCTATCGGCGACAGTGATGGTATGCGCCCAGTACTGTGCTTATTTGAAGGGGTTGTTTCCGGTGCAGCCGATGGTTATGCGCGCATGCTGGATAAACCCGCGGCAACTTTACTGCATGTCGGATCTGGGTTTTCTAACAGCATGGCAAATCAGCATAATGCCAAACGCGCCCATGTTCCCCTGCTTAACATTGTCGGTGACCATGCAACTTACCACCTGCAGTATGACTCACCGTTGACCGCGGATATTCCCGCACATGCAGAAATTTGCTCTGATTGGGTCAAGGTATCTACCTCCGCCGATGACCTTGGCGATGCCGGCGCACAAGCAATACATGCCGCTATGCAAGGCGCCGGCAAAATCGCCACCATAATCGCTCCGGCTAATCACGCCTGGGAACCCACATCTAATCCTGCTATCAACATTCCTTTGCCTACAATTGAGACAGTTACAGCGAATACGATCTCAGCAGTTTGCGATGCCTTATCCAATGGCAAGGTCAGCGCGCTTTTTCTTGGTTCGCGGGCATTGCGCGAAAATGGTTTGCATTTTGCCGGTCGTATCGCTGAAAAAACAGGCGCAAGAATACTATGTGAAACCTTTCCAACCCGGCTACAGCGTGGTGTTGGTAGGGTTGCAGTAGAACGCCTGCCCTACTTTGCCGAGCAGGCGGAAGCATTTCTTAAAGACTTCGAGCAAATCATCTTTGTTGGCACCAAACCACCGGTTGCCTTTTTTGCTTATCCCGGCAAAAACAGCTGGTTAATTGCTAAAAGTTGCACGCTGCTCACTCTCGCCACGGTAGATCAAGACCAGCAAGCAGCACTGGAAACTGTCGCCTTACAGTTAGGCGCCAATGATACCCCGTCAACGACTCCGCCATTAGCAGATAACATTCTTGCCGCTGCTGCCGCGGGCCCTCTCGCCAGCGGTGATTTAACCCCACTGGTGATGGCCCAGAGCATAAGCAGCCTACTGCCTGAAAATACGATTATTTCGGATGAATCCGCCACCTGTGGAATGACATTATTCCCGGCAACTATGAATGCCCCCGCACACGACTGGCTCACCCTTACAGG
>QIKG01000174.1 GCA_003232965.1 Oceanospirillales bacterium | reverse complement strand
GACCCAATGACCGGGCAAACCAGCCCGGGCTGGGAGTTCTACCGCCAGCTCGATCAACTTTATGAGATGTTGGCGCTGCCGGCGAATGCTGATGAGTTGCCGGAAGCGTTGGACCTGCTGATTATTGCTGCACCCCGCGGCATTTCAGCACAGCTGGCTTTTTCGGTAGAACAATATCTACTCGGTGGCGGTCGTTTGTTGCTTTTCCTTGACCCCTTGGCCGAGCGTCTGCTAGCCAATGGTGGGGAGTTGGACCAGATGACTGGGCTTGAGGCCTTGCTCGAACATTGGGGTGTCGGTTTTGATTCACGCCAGGTAGTCGCTGACCTTGAGTATGCATTGCAGGTAAATTTTGCCGCGGATCAAAAACCCGTCCGACACCTGGCTATATTGGGCGTGCCAGCCGCTGGCATGAACCAAAAAGATATTGTTAGTGCGGAACTGGAGGTTATTAATCTGTCCTCCAGCGGTTATCTGCAAGTTAGGGAAAATGCTAAGCTTTCGCTTTCTCCGCTGCTGTTTACTTCTGAAAACGCCGGTTTGTTAAAACTGGAGCAACTTGAAAATTTGGATAATCCTGCTGATTTAATGCGTGATTTCCTTGCTACAGGAGACGCTTACATCCTCGCAGCTAGATATCAGGGGCTGGTGTCGGCGGTATTATCCCCTCCGTCGATTACAGTCGTTGAGGGAGAGTCTGATATGGCTCAAAAACCTGCGTATTTGCGGGCGGCTGTGCAGCCTCTACAAATGATTGTGTTCGCAGATTCCGATTTATTGGATGACAGGTTCTGGGTGAAGCATCAGGCGTTTTTTCAACAGTCCGTTAGTTCAGCCTTTGCTGATAACGGCAATCTTGTAGTTAATGCAGTAGATAATTTACTTGGTTCTGAGGCGCTGATTTCAATTCGTGCACGGCAAGTTACCCAGCGGCCTTTTACTCGGGTAGAGCAGATGCGCTTTGCCGCCGAGCAACAGCTACGCGAGCGCGAGCAAGTATTACAAGAGGAGTTACAACTAATAGAAACCCGTCTGCAAAGCATGCAAAGCCCTGAGGATTCAGGAGACCTAACAAGCCCGGAACAACAAGCAGAGATTCAGCGCTTCATAGAACAACGCCTGGCAACCCGCAAACAGTTGCGTCAGGTTCAGCAGAGTTTAAATCAAGAAATTCGCAAGCTGGGAACGCGGCTTAAAGTGATCAATATATTACTGCTGCCAGCGTTGGTAGCCGGGCTCTCTCTGCTTTATTTCTGGCGGCGAAGGTCTCATTCATCCTGATGCCTGTGTTTTATAAAGGTTTAAGTTATTTATTTTTATTGGTATTTTTATTGGTTTTTTTACTAGCCTGTGAACCGCAAGTAGAGAGCAATGCGCAAACAAAGGCCGGTAATACACGGTTTTATCCCGACTTGATTGTTAGTGAAATACAGCAAATTAAGGTCAGTCAACAGGGCATTGAACCACTGGTAACGCTAGTGCTAAAAGAAGCTCGTTGGCAGTTGCTTTCCCCGGCTAACTTGCCTGCGAATCCAGCCTTGATGAAGGCGCTGATGGACAGTCTGCAAAATGCCACAATACTGGAGCAAAAAACCGCTGAAAGCGATTGGTATAAACACCTGGGTGTTGATGATGTTAGTTCTGCAAAAGCCCGGGGTACTTTGCTGGTACTGGAAGCAGGAGAGGATAGTATCGAGCTGATCATTGGTGATAAAAGCCGCAATCAACAGGGACAATATTGGCGTGCTGCCAACAGCCCGGATCAAGCGGTCATGCGGGTAGATCAAGTGCTTGATTTGCCGCGTGAGGCCATCGGTTGGATGGATCGGGAAATCATTGATTTACCGGCCAACGGCGTTGCATCTGTCAGCATTGAGTCAAGTGATGGTAGTCATTATTTTCTCCAGCGCAGCAGTCACGAAGAGGACTTGTCTCTGGGAGCTGGCAAAAGTGAAGGTGAAAGCGATGTAAAACAGTTGCCTCATTCAGTGAATCAACTGGTGTTCGGTTTGACCCGCTTGAACTTTGATGCAGTAGAGTCGCTTGCTAATATCAGCCTTGGCTCTGCTAAATATACACTGACCTTCGGCTTATTTGATGGCACAGCAATTAAGCTTTCACTTTTTCCGGATAAAAACGGAAGCTGGGCAAGCTTAATGGCGATAAACGATTCACAAGCTTTGAACACGGCATTGGTGGAGACAATGAATCAACATTTAAGCGCTCACCGTTATCATTTGAGTACACAAAGAACAGCATTGTATATTCAGGCGATAAAGTCTCTTGCTGGAGAGCAGGATGAATAGCATTTCAACTCGTGCAAAACCCTGGGTCATCATTGCCGCATTACTAGGTGCATCTGCAGTTTTAGCCGGGGCGTTCGGTGCGCATGGCTTGAAAGCAATTTTAACTCCAGCACAATTAGTCACCTGGAAAATGGCCAGCTTCTATCAGCTTGTCCATGCTGTGTTGCTGATGGCTTTGGCGGCTTCAGCCTTGATAGAGTTGAAAAGTTTCCGCTGGACGAGCAAAGTGTTGTTATTAGGTATTGTGCTATTTAGTGGCAGCCTTTATTTATTATTACTTACCGGAATAAAGTTCTTAGCTATTTTAACCCCGGTAGGTGGCTTACTGCTGGTAGCTGGTTGGCTATTGCTGGCGTTTGCTGCATTGGGTAACAAATGCGTAACAAAAATATAGTTCTAATCAGGCTGAATAAAAAAGAAAAAGACGATATGTACTTGCAGTTTATGCTTGTGGTATTCTTTACCGTTCAACAGTTTTTTAATCCACGCGCGCTGATATCAAGCTTGCACTGGGTGTATTGAATAGTGACCCCTTAAATCTATTCAGCATGTAAGAAACAATGATAATCATAAAAGATGGGAGTTTTCAATGAAGACATACAAAAATTATAGGAAAAACATTCTGATCGGCAGCATCGCCTTGCTATTTGGTGGCTTGTTAGCGACCAATTCAATCGCCAATACCTTAACCTTACCGGGCCTTACAGCGCCGGCAACCATGTATGAAAATGCAGACGGTATTCCGACAGTTGTTGGAGAAAATGAGCTGGATGTCGCTTTTGTGCAGGGCTACCACGCAGCTTCTGCGCGGTTTTTCCAAATGGACTTTAACCGTCGTGCAGCAGGTGGAACGCTGGCTGAAATTATGGGCGAAGCAGCACTGGCCAGTGATATTCAATTGCGTACCATGGGACTGGGGCGTGCAGCTATTGCCACTTTTAAGAAACAAAATTCGCAGGTTAAAGGCGTATTGCAGGCTTATGCCAATGGTGTGAATGCCTGGTTGGAAAATAATAACCTACCACCCGAATACAGTGTGCTGGAAATTGATAAAGCGCGGCGTTGGACACCGGTGGATTCAATAGTAATAGGTAAAGTTCTAGCATTCCAACTCGGTTTTAGGCTTGATACTAATGAAACCATCCTTTTGGGGGCTTACCAGCAGGCGGGCGAAATTGGTGGTTTTAATGGCCTAGCATTATATGCAGAAGATCTAATGCGTAAAGATAGCCCGGATACAGCAACCACCATCGATGGCTTCCTTAGCTCTATCGGTGGCGTGGGTGGAGCGCCCGCAGCAGTGGCTAATAAAAAGCTTTCGAAGAAAGCTGCTCGGCAGCAGCGGAAACTTACGATTAAAACCGCTTTTGCTGATAACTTTAAATTAAGTCAGCAGCTTATCGATTTGGCGGTAGACCTTAAAGCCAAAACTATTGGTGTACCCTTGCTGGATAGCAGTGAGCGTGATGTAAAAGGTGAGAATGGCTCAAACTGGTGGATGATCAGTGGCAACAAAACCGCCAGTGGCCATGCTATGTTAATGAACGATCCGCATCTTTCGCTTGGGGCACCCGCTATTTTCTATGAAGTTAGTCTGGTGTATAAAGATACCGACTGGGCGGTAAGTGGTGTTTCTTTTGCTGGACTGCCTGGTGTAGTTCAGGGCTGTAACTCCTATCTTTGTTGGGGATCGACAGTAAACCCCGTTGATCAGACCGATACTTTCTTCGAAGAGTTTCAGCTAAATAGATTTGGGCTGCCCACTCATACCATATATAAGGGTAAGGCTGAGCCATTAAAAGTCATCTTCCAGAGTTATTATGTGAATCAGGTGGGTGATGGTGAGATGAGCAATACCGCGCGCGCTGAGGTAGGTTATGACGCCGGTGGAATCACCTTCGTAGTGCCACGGCGTAATAATGGCCCAATTGTTAACACCGACGGTACCGGCGGGCTTTCAGTTCAGTACGCAGGCTGGGGAGCTACTTTTGAGCTGCAGGCATTCTTGGAAATGAACCACGCCCGTTCGATGGATGATTTTAAAGCTGCATTGCAGTACTTCGATATCGGTTCGCAGAACTTTGGTTATGCCGATATTGACGGCAATATTGCCTACTTTTCCGGTGCAGAAGTACCGATTCGTTCTGACTTGCAAAAAGGTTTCGTTGATGGTGCGCCACCGTGGATAATCCGTGATGGTACGGGTGCGGCTGATAATGAATGGATGCCGGTAACCAACCCGCAACCTAAGCAGGCGGTACCGTTTGAAATTTTACCGTTTGCGGAAATGCCGCAGATAGTCAATCCAGCCTCAGGCTATATTGCTAACGGAAATAACGATCCGATTGGTGTAACCCTTGATAATAACCCGCTGAACCAACTACGTCCGGGCGGCGGCATATATTATCTGAATGATAGATACGCTGATTTCCGTATGGGTCGTATCGATCGTGAATTGCGCGCATTGTTAGATAATAATATTCCGATGGATGGCGCTAATATGGTGGAACTACAATCCAATCATCAGCTGCTGGATGCAGAAATTGTTATTGGCTTAATCGAGCCCTATCTATTGGCTGCTGGTTTGCCAGCGCAACACCCAGTAGGTGAGGCCATTAATCGTCTGCTCGCCTGGGACTACAGCTCTCCAACGGGTATCCAGGAAGGTTATGATCCGGGTGATGATCCCAATAATCTTCCCATGCCGACTCAGCAGGAAATTGATAACAGTGTTGCAGCTTCGATCTATGCAATGTTCCGTAGTCAGTTCCTGAAAAATAGTATTGACGGCACGCTGGACTTTATTGGTTTAGGTGACTTTAAACCCAGCAGTGGTCAGCAGTGGAACAACCTGATCCATTTATTGAAAGTATTCCCCGAGCAGAGTGGTGTTGGTGTTAGTGGTATTCCGTTTATCAATGCCCCGGGTGCGAATTCCCCAGCAGAAGCTTTAACCATGGTTTTACTTAAAAGCTTACAGGATTCTCTGGATCGTTTAGCTTCAGATGAGTTTGCACCGGCTTTCGCAAATTCAACCAATCAGGATGATTACCGTTGGGGCAAGTTGCATCGGATTGTATTTAATCATGCCTTTGGTTCAGATCCATTTAATATCCCAAATGGTGGTGGTTTCGCACAGCTTGACCCTGATTTACCCGGGGTGGCTAGATCAGGTGGTTACGGTGCAGTTGATGCATCACACCACTCACCACGGGCTGAAA